>NZ_JBFOCK010000065.1:0-108930 GCF_040907765.1 Aeromonas sp. s9 | reverse complement strand
CTAAAAACTGGGAATAACGCCTTAAATGGCGAAGAAACGGTCTAAATAGGCTGATTCAAGGCATTTACGGGAGAAAAAATCGGCTCAAACATGAAAAAATGAAATGACTGAGTCAGCCGAGAAGAATTTCCCCGCTTATTCGCACCTTCCCTAGCCATGGGTGGCGAAGATAGAGAAGGCGAACCACAGGGAGGTGGTGATGGATCCAATATCTTATCTTTTTTCGGCTTATCTCAATCTGGTGCAGCAACAGGTGACGGATATCTATGGCACCGAGCTAAAAACGCTGGTAGTGCCCTATGAGGGAGAGCAGGTTCCCTTCTCTTTCCAGCTCTGGCAGATAAAACAGCAAAGTGTCTGCCGTCCCTACGAGCAAGATGTGCGGCGCTTCAGTCAGTGCACGGTCAAGGCGCAGGCACTGTTTGGCAAACTGTGCGATGACCTGACACGGCAAGACGACAGCAGTTGGCAGCTTCCCAAGTACCGCACCATGTACTGCTCGGCCGCCATCGGCTATCGCCCCATGATCGCGGAGATCGCCGATGCCCAGCCGAGCCCGGGGAAGCTCGCGGAGCGGGCCTGTAATCAGGCTATTCTGGCGGCCATGGGCAGTGATGACGAAACCCTGCTGGCCCAGCGTGACAAGGCGTGTGCTGCCGTGCGTTAAGGTATTTCCCTAGTCAAAATAAGTGGTTAGCCCTCCTGTGCACCATGCCACAGTTTCTATTGAGGCGGGTGGGTATGATGGTGCGGCAATCACCATGACAGGGAGCAAGCATGATCAGCCATATCGACCATCTGGTATTGACGGTCAGCGACATTGAGCGGGCGGTGGCATTTTACAGCGGCGCCTTCAAGATGGAACCCATCACCTTCGGGGCGGGGCGCCGGGCGCTGCGCTTTGGCAACCAGAAGATCAATTTGCAGTTGCTGGGGGAGGAGGTGCGCAACCGGGCGCAGGTGGGGTCGGGGGATCTCTGCCTCATCACCCGCTGGCCCCTGGATCAGGTGATGGCCCAACTGGCGAGCCAGGGGGTCGAGATAGTGGAGGGGCCTGTGATGAAAAGCGGTGCCTGTGGTCCCATCGAATCGGTCTATTGTCTGGACCCGGATCGGAACCTCATCGAGATCAGCCGTTATTGCTGAGCTCCTGGCACCTTGCGGTTTGTGTCATTGCGCCCTGGTGCGCCCCTTGCGCAGCAGAGGGATCACGGTGAGCACCATGCCGGTGAAGAGCAGCAGATAGCCCAGGGGCAGCAGGGCAAAGGGCTCGTGCAGGAAGCCCTGGGCATCGAGGGTGGAGCCCAGCAGGTTGAAGGCCACAAAGCAGCCGAGCCCGGCCAGGATCAGCAGGGCACCTATTTTCATCGTCATCTTGTCATCCTCGTCAGCGAGATGGAACGGATGGGAGACTTTCATGCCTGGGTGAAGCGAGTGTGAAGTCGCGCCAGGCACCAAACACAACGGCAGCCCGAGGGCTGCCGTTGTGTTGAGGGGGAAGCACCGGGCCAAGGCGTTCAGCAGACCCCTTGCGCCAGCATGGCGTCGGCGACCTTGACGAAGCCGGCAATATTGGCGCCGCTTTCGTAGTTCACATGGTCATCATCCTGACCGTAACGGACACAGGTGGCATGGATGCTGGTCATGATTCCCTTGAGGCGGGCATCCACCTCCTCCCGGGTCCAGGAGAGGCGCTGGGCATTCTGGCTCATCTCGAGGCCCGAGGTGGCAACCCCGCCGGCGTTGGCCGCCTTGCCCGGGGCGAACAGCACCTTTGCTTCGTGGAAGAGACGGATGGCGGCGGCGCTGGAGGGCATGTTGGCCCCCTCGGCTACCAGCTGCACGCCGTTGGCAATAAGCTGCGCCGCATCTTCGGCATCCAGCTCGTTCTGGGTGGCGCAGGGGAGGGCGACGTCGGTCGCCAGGTGCCAGGGGGTGCGGCCGCTGAAGAACTCGAGCCCGAGCTCATGGGCGTAATCGGCGACCCGCTTGCGCTGCTCGTTTTTAAGCGCCATCAGACGGGCCAGCTTCTCGGGGGTGAAGCCGTCCGGATCATAGACGGTGCCGCCGGAGTCGGAGGCGGTGATGACGCGGGCGCCGAGGGCCATCGCCTTCTCGATGGCGTACTGGGCCACGTTGCCTGAGCCCGACACCGAGACCCGCAGGCCATCGAGGGACTGGCCGCGATGGGCCAGCATGGCGTCGACAAAGTAGAGCAGGCCGTAGCCGGTGGCTTCCGGACGAATGAGGCTGCCGCCAAAGGAGAGTCCCTTGCCGGTGAAGACGCACTCGGCGCTGTTGGTGAGCTTCTTCATCATGCCCGCCATGTAGCTCACCTCGCGCCCGCCCACCCCGATGTCGCCCGCCGGCACGTCGGTGTTGGCCCCCAGGTGGCGATAGAGCTCCAGCATCAGGGCCTGGCAGAAGCGCATCACTTCTCCTTCGCTCTTGCCCTTGGGATCGAAGTCGCTGCCCCCCTTGCCGCCGCCCATGGGCAGGGTGGTGAGGGCGTTCTTGAAGGTCTGCTCGAAGGCGAGGAATTTCAGCACCGAGAGATCCACCGAGGGGTGGAAGCGCATGCCGCCCTTGAAGGGGCCGATGGCGGAGCTGTGCTGCACCCGGTAGCCGCGGTTCACCTGCACCCGGCCCTGGTCATCCACCCAGCTCACCCGAAACTGCACGAGGCGCTCGGGTTCCACCAGTCGCTCCAGCAGGCCGTGTTGCAGGTAGCGGGGGTGGCGCTCCACATAGGGCCAGATGGAGGCGATCACCTCACTCACGGCCTGGATGAACTCGGGCTGGTGAGGGTTACGGCTGGCGACCTGGGCCAGAAAGGCCTCCTGGGAGAGGGAATGACTCATCTTTAACTCCTGTCGTGAATGATGAAAGTGGCGTCCTGCCAGAGAGGGGATCATGCCCGTCTTCAGGGTTCGCGGGGCTCAAGGGGCCCGTTGTTGCGTCCCGATGGGGGTGTCATTTCCCGTCGTCGGCGGGTCAGAGCAGATAATTCGCGATGACCAGAATCTTTTTATGCATTTTTGCTGGATAAATATCAAGCGTTAGATCATCTGGCTATCTGCCGAAGGCCGCACCCTATCTTCGGCGGCGGGGGCCCGGCCCATGAAGTGAGCACCATGAAGTGAAAAGAGGCGGGGAGTGTGCGGTGCAGCCCAATCAGGGCCGCGGCGTCACCGCACGCTGGATAATGGGGGCCTGCTGCTGCATCAAGGGCAGCACCCCCTGTGAGCCAGCGGCCAGGGTGCGACGGGGCCGGGCGCGTGCGCGTGCAATGTGCTACTGTAGCGGCGCTTTTTGCCGAACATGCAGAGCGCAGGCCCTTATTTCATGGAGTTGTATGCAGACGAACCCGACCACAGCGCGGCTGATCCAGCCAGCCATTCTCAAGGCCCATCCGACCCGGGAGGTGACCCATGCTGGCCGATGAATCCATGCGCCTGAACAAATACATCAGCGAGAGCGGCATCTGCTCCCGTCGTGAGGCCGATCGTTTCATCGAGCAGGGCAACGTCTTCATCAACGGCAAGCGGGCCGGAGTGGGGGATCAGGTGTTTGCCGGGGATCTGGTCAAGGTCAACGGTCAGGTGATCGAGCCGCGCGAAGCCGACAGCCTGGTCTTCATCGCCCTCAACAAGCCGGTGGGCATCGTCAGCACCACGGAGGCGGGGGAGAAGGACAACATCGTCGACTTCGTCAACCACAGCACCCGCATCTTCCCCATAGGGCGCCTCGACAAGGACTCCCAGGGGCTCATCTTCCTTACCAACCACGGGGATCTGGTGAACAAGATCCTGCGCGCCGGCAACGATCACGAGAAAGAGTACCTGGTGACCGTGGACAAGCCGGTGACCGACGAGTTCGTCCGGGGCATGGCGGCCGGGGTGCCCATCCTCGGCACCGTCACCAAGAAGTGCAAGGTGAAACGAGAGGCCCCCTTCGTGTTTCGCATCACGCTAGTGCAGGGGTTGAACCGCCAGATCCGCCGCATGTGCGAGCACTTCGGCTTCGAGGTGACCAAGCTCGAGCGCATCCGCATCATGAACGTCAGCCTCAAGGGGCTGCCGGTGGGGGAGTGGCGCGACCTCACCGACGACGAGCTGATCGAGCTGTTCAAGCTCATTGAGGACTCCTCCTCCGAGGCGAAACCGGCCAAGGGGGCTCAGATGGCCAAGCCCAAGGCAGCTGCGGCCGGCACCCCGGCCCAGGGCAAGAAGCCGCGGCGCAGCGACGATCACGAGATTGGCGGGCGGCCCAATGTCCCGGGTCCCGAGGCCTTCGAGAAGAAGAGCCCCGCAGGCAAGGGCGGGGCGGGCAAAGGGGCAGCAGGTAAAAGCGCGCCCGGCAAGGGGGGCAAACCCGCCCCGGGCAAACCGCGGCCAGGGCAGGGCGGGCGCCAGAAGAAGGGGCGCTGAGCGCCGGGCCTTCCCGCACCCTGATGAACAACACCGGCCAAGGCCGGTGTTGTGCTTTCTGGCCCCCAAGGCCGGTGCTCGCCGGATCAGGCAGGCTTGTGGCCTGCCGTCTGCACAGCCATGGCCTGCTCCGGGGGCAGGCCCATGGCCCCTGGGTAGTGGCGCGGGTTGAGACGCACCACCAGCAGGCTCATCAGGACCAGGGCGCCGAGCTGCCACTGCCAGGCGGCGGC
This sequence comes from Aeromonas sp. s9, assembly GCF_040907765.1. Lineage (NCBI taxonomy): Bacteria > Pseudomonadati > Pseudomonadota > Gammaproteobacteria > Aeromonadales > Aeromonadaceae > Aeromonas > Aeromonas sp. s9. Next base: position 104,267 of record NZ_JBFOCK010000065.1, on the reverse strand, counting down.
GAAGTCACCGCTTGCATGGTGCAGGCGGGCCGCCACCCAGGGGCCGGTAGCCGCCACCATGAAACCAACCCCCTGCATCAGGGCGCAGAGGGCGCCCGCCCGGCGCGGGTCGGGCAGGTGATCCAGCGCAATCACCATGATCAGGGAGAAGCTCCCCCCAAGCCCGGCGCCGCACAGCAAGCACCAGAGCAGGGGGGCTGTCTGGGGAGCGAGCCAGAGGCCGCCAAAGCCCGCCAGCTGCATGGCGATGGCCAGCGCCATCCAGGGGCGGCGGTCCAGCCGACCGGCTGCCAGCAGGGGCAGGCCAAGGCCGCTCGCGGTCTGGGCCAGGGCGAGCCAGGCCACCAGCTCGCCCCCTTGCTGGGCGCTCCAGCCCGCCGCCATGTAGGCCGGGGCCAGCCAGGCCACGACGATGCCGTAGCCGCTGTTGATGATGCCAAAACAGGCGATGAGCAGCCAGGTGCGGGGCAGGGGGAGCAGCCGCTGCTCCCCGGTGGGGGCGGGCGTGTTGGCCGGGGTGGGCAGGGGCACCCGCCAGGCCAGCCAGCCGAGGGCCAGCAGCACCGGCAGGCCCCAGAGCGCCAGCGCCCGAGACCAGTCCAGATACTCGGCAAGGCGTGGGGTGAGCACGGCCCCGAGCGCCCCGCCCCCCATCATGCAGGCGGAGAAGATCCCCATCACCAGGGGCACCTTTTGGGCGAACCCCTCCTTGATGAGGCCGGGCAGCACCCCCTGCACCAGGGCCGAGCCCAGCCCGCACAGGGCGGCGCTGGCGATGAGCAGGGCGCCGCTCGCCAGGTCGACGCGCAGGGCGCTGCCAAGGGCGAGCAGCAGCAGGGCCGCCCCGAGCAGGGGGCGCGGGCCCGTGCGACCCAGGAGCGCCGGGGTGAGCAGCACGCCGACCCCGATAAGCCAGAGGGGCAGCAGGGTGACCCAGGCCAGGGTATCCACCCCGAGGGCCAGCCTCGCGTCGATGCGAGGGGCCAGGGGGCCGATGGCGGTGAGGAAGGGGCGCAGGTTGAGGGCGATGAGGATCACCAGCACCAGCAAGGCGCCGCTGCCCGGGGGGAGGCGGCGCTTATGCATGGGGCAGGGGACCGTAGAGGGTTTCGGCCGCGATGGGGCTTGCCAGCTTGATGAGGGGCAGGGGCGGAGGACTCAGCGGCAGTCGCAGCGCAGCGTAGGCCGCGCGGCTGTCATAGCCGAAGGGGGCGGCATCGTCGTTGTCAAAGGCGTAGTAGACCGCCTGGATGCCGTTCATCACCAGGGCCGACAGGCACATGGGGCAGGGGTGCCCGCTGGCATAGACGATGGCCCCGGCCAGCGGCCCCTGGCAACTCCCTTCCCGCAGCGCTTCCAGCTCCGCGTGACGGGTGGGGTCCCCCGCCTCCAGCATGCGGTTGACGGCGCTCGCCACCAGCCGGTTCTCCCTCACCAGCAGGGCGGCGAAGGGGCGCCCCCCTTGCTGGCGATGGGTCAGGGCCAGGTGCAGGGCCTGCTCCAGCCACTCCTGATGGCTGGGGGCCGAGGCAGCGGTGAGGGAGTTGAGGAGGCGGGCACCGTACTGGGAAGGGGGTGGCATGGTCATATCCTGGCAAAAAGGGGGAGGACAGCAGCCTAGAGGGTCGCCGCATCATTTGGAAATTAAATGATAAAATGACTTCCAGTGGTTTTATAAATGGAGATTACCCATGGAGCGCCCCCTGCTGGACCCCCAATTGCTGCAGAGCTTCGTCGCCATCGTCGAAACCGGCAGCTTTACCCGCGCCGCCGAGCGTATCCACCTCACCCAGTCCACCCTGAGCCAGCAGATGCGCCGCCTGGAGCAGCAGCTGGGTTGCACCCTGCTCGACCGATCCGGCCGCCAGGTGGTGACCACGGCCCAGGGGGAGACCCTGCTCGGGCTGGCGCGCCGCATCCTGGGGCTGCTGGCCCGGGCGGGGGAGCGGGTGAGCGAGGCGAGCCACCCCCTGCGCCTCGGGGTGCCGGAGGATTTTGCCGCGGGGGCCATGACCCCGGTGCTGGCCGCCTTCGCCCGCGCGCACCCGCAGGTGCGGCTGGAGGTGCAAAGCGATCTCAGCCATGCCCTGTGGCAGGCGTTCGAAGGGGGAGAGCTGGATCTGGCCCTCATCAAGCAGGGGCGCGGCCAGGGGGAGCCCATCGCCCGCTGGCGCGAGCCCCTGGCCTGGGTTGACAGCCGGGAGTGGCCCGCCGCCGGGCGCGACCCCCTGCCTCTGGTGGTGTTTCCAAGCGAGGGGCTCTACCGGCGCCAGATGACCGACGCCCTGGATGCCGAGGGGATCCCCTGGCGCATCGCCTATGTGAGCGGCAGTCTCGCCAGCCTGCAAGGGGCGGTGAGCGCGGGGATCGGGGTCAGCCTGCTGCCGGCGCGCCTGCTGCAACCGGATCAGGTGGTGCTGACCCACTGGCCTGCGGTGCGCTCGGTGGAGCTGGCCCTGCACCAGGGGCCGGGCACGAGCGAGCCCCTCGCCCGGCTGGGGGAGGCGCTGATCGCGCTCTGTGACGAGGTGATGGGGCCGAGGTAGCCCGGGCGGCCAGGGGTCAGGCCAGGGCCTGTTTTGGTACCACGGCGAGCCAGATTTCCACTTCGCCGCTGCCGGTGGCGGCGTCAAAGCGGGCGCCGTAGCGCTCGAAATCCGGCTGCTGGGCAGATTGATAGTCCGATTGCGCGAGCCACGCCAGGGCCTGGCGCCAGGTGTGCGGCAGGGTCGCGACATGCCCCTGATGCAAGAAGATGGCGTAGGTCTGGGGGGCGATGCGCATGCGGCCAAGCCCGGGAGGCAGCACCTCCAGGGCGGCGACCTCCACCCCGCAGAGGTATTCGCAGTGGGTGTCGGTGGCGGCGCAGATGACGCCATAGGCGTGCTCACCGAGTTGTCCCGGCAGAGGAAGCAGGGCGCTGAGGTCGCGCCACTGGCCGGCGAAGTCCCCCTGCTCGAAGGGGTGGTGACGGCGCAGCCCCCCGAGGAGCATGGCGCGGCCTTGTTCGATGCGAATGGGGGCTGACATGGTGCCTCCTGCGGGGGCGCTCAGGCCTCCCGACCTTCCTCGAGCTTGCGCTCATAATCCCGGCGAACGATGGCGAGTGCCGCCAGGGCCAGCGCGGGGGCGATGTGGTTGGTTTCCAGCAGTTCAATCAGATCCACCGCGAGCTGGACCTCGGGGGGGGCATTTTCCAGGGACATCTTGGGTTCTCAAGGGCAAGGGTGGTCGCCATTATAGCGCCCGGCGGCGCGAAGACACGCCCCGGCAGCCCGGGGCGGGACGGGTCACATGTGCTGGCGCATCTCCTTGTCCAGCTCCTCGCGCAGGGCCATCAGCTTTTTGGCGTACTGCTGCAACTGCAGATCGCTCTCGCTCACCGGCTGCCACTGGGGCACCGGAGTGGGTTTGCCATGCTCGTCCATGGCCACGAAGATGATGATGCAGTGGGTGGTCTTGCGCCGCTCCGGGTCGGTGGGGTGGCGGCTGTAGACATCCACCGCCAGGTGCATGCTGGTGGTGCCGGTGTGGATCACCTTGGCGTGCACCTCAACCAGTTGGCCTATCTGGATGGGGCGCAAGAAGCGGATGCCCCCCACATAGACGGTGACGGCATAGCCGCCACACCAACCGGCGGCGCAGGCGTAGCCGGCCTGGTCAATCCACTTCATCACCATGCCGCCATGGACTTTGCCGCCAAAGTTGACATCGGCGGGTTCGGCGAGAAATTGCAGGGTCAGTTCACGGGCGCTCATGGTACTTCCTTATGTCGAGGCAAGGGGGGACTCCTTGGCTGTCCCCCGGGGACAATAGCAGCGGTCGGGGCCGGCACTGATCCAACCAGCGCCTCTTCTTGTCTGCGTCGTCATTCACCTTGAGTTCAGCGCAGGCGGCCCAGCATGACTCATCACGCGAGCGAGGAGGCCCCATGAAACAGATGCTGGAGCAATTGATGGGAGCTGGCAAGGGCTGGCTCAACGACGGTGGTGACACGCGCAAGGCCCAGATGAAGGGCATGGCGCAGGGGGGATTGGCCGCCGGGGCCATGGCGCTGCTGCTTGGCAACAAGAAGATGCGCAAATATGGCACCAAGGTGGCGGCGGTGGGGGGGGCGGCAGCCCTCGGGGGGCTGGCCTACAAGCTCTATCAGGACTGGCAGACCCAGCAGTCCACCCCGGCCCAGCCGACCCAGCCCCTTGACACCCTGGAGGGCAAGGCCCTGGATGCCCGCGCCAACCTGCTGGTGCGCGCCATGGTGGCGGCAGCCCGGGCCGACGGCCACATCGATGCCGCCGAGCGCCAGAAGATCCAGGAGTACCTGACCGAACAGGGGGAGCGGGATGCGGCCCGCTGGATTGACGCCGAGCTCTCCCGCCCCCTCGACCCCCATGTCCTGGCGCGAGAAGTGACCGACATGGAGCTGGCGACCGAGGTCTACCTCGCCTCCCTGCTGACCATCGAGGTGGATCACTTCATGGAGCGCGGCTATCTGGACGAGCTGGCGCGTGCCTTGAAGCTGGATGACAACCTCAAGGGGAGCATAGAGCGCCAGGTGGCCCAGCTGGGGGCGCCGGGTTGATCCCGCATTGCCATCAGGATTGTCCACAAGGCCCCGTCATGGGGCCTTGTCGTTGCCGGGGGGCTGTTGATTGCCGTGACGAGCCGATAAGATGCGGGTTCCAAAGGGTGACCGCCGAGCCTCTTTCCTCGCTGGCGACCCTCACTGCAAGGAGCATCAGGTGGACATTCGCAAGGCAACTGAACAGGATATCGACGCTATTTTGGCCCTGAACCGGCAGATAGGTCAGCTCCACTTCGAGCAGGTGCCCGAGGTGTTCTGCCCCCCGTCCCCGGAGGACAGGGTCTTCTTGCTCGGCGCCATTGCCGACGAGGCGCGTCTTTTCTGCGTGGCGGTGGTGGCGGGAGAGGTGGCGGGCTTTCTCACCGCCCGCATCGACCTCAACGAGAGCGTCCCCTTTCTCAGCAAGCTGCCCGTCTGCCGCATCACGACCGTGGTGGTGGATGAGGGGCTCCGCTCCCGGGGCATCGGCCGGGCGCTGATCGCCCACGGGGACCAGTGGGGCAAGGCGCGGGGTGCAAGCCAGTTGCGCCTGGAGGTGATGGCTTTCAACGAGCGGGCCAGGGCCCTCTACGAGCGATTGGGCTTCAAGGCCCAGTCACAGACCATGGCCAGATAAGGCGCATTCGCTTGCAAAAGGGCCCGTTACGGGCCCTTGTCGTGTGAGGCGTCAGGGGGGCTCTGCCAGGTTTCCCGTTGCCGGGCGATGAGGTCCGCAAGCCGGTTGAGCGCCGCGTCCAGTTGCGGGCTCCAGGGATGGGAGCTGTTGAGGCGCAGGCAGTGGTTGTGCTGGCCCTGGCTGGAGAAGAGGGCCCCGGGGGCGATGGAGACGCCCTGTTCGATGGCGCTGGCATAGAGCGCCCGGCCATCGAGGCGGGCGTCAAATTCGAGCCAGAGAAAGTAGCCCCCATCCGGGGAGGAGATACGCGCCTCGGGAAAGAGGCGCATCAGGGCTGCCCGCATCTGCTGCTGGCGCTGGGCCAGGGTGTGGCGCAGGCGGCGAAAGTGGGCGTCCACCCCGCCCTGGCGCAACATGTCGGCCAGCGCCAGCTGACTGGGCACATTGGTCGAGAGCGTCGACATCAGTTGCAGCCGCTGGATGCGCTCGGCGTGGCGCTTCGCCACCACCCAGCCGACCCGAAAGCCCGGCGCCAGACACTTGGTCCAGGAGCCGCACAGCAGGCTCTCTCCCCGCGTATCCCAATGGGTGATGGGCCTTGGCCGCTCGCGCCCGACATAGAGCTCCGCATAGACGTCATCCTCCACCAGGGGGACCTGATGGCGGTTGAGCAGACCCATCAGCGCATGCTTGTGCTCATCCGGCATGGTGTGACCGAGGGGGTGCTGCACATTGCCCATCAGCCAGCACGCCTTGACGGGGCGCTGGGCGAGGGCCTCCTCCAGCAGGGCGAGATCGATGCCCACCCCGGGGATCACCGGGATCTCCACCACCTTGAGCTTGAGCCGCTCGATGGCCTGCAGGGCGCCGTAGAAGGTGGGGGACTCCACCACCACCCAGTCGCCGGGCTCGGTCAGCACCTGAAGACTGAGGGAAAGCGCCTCCATGGCCCCCGTGGTGATGATGATCTGCTGGGGATCCACCGCCATCCCCTCGCCGGCGTAGCGCCGGGCGATGGCGCGGCGCAGTGCCTCGTTGCCGGGGGGCAGATCTGCCACCGTGCTGAAGGGATCGAGGCGGCGCATGCAACTGCCGAGGGCCCGACCGAGCTGGGGGTGTGGGAAGAGGGTCGGGTCCGCCACCGCCATGCCAAGGGGCACCAGCTCCCGTGACTTGCTCGCCTGCAGCACCTCGAACACCAGATCGTTGATGTCCACCGAGCCGCTGTAGCGGGCCTGCTGGGGCTGGCTCTCCCGCCGGGCCGTGCTCGCGGCCTTGACGTAGTAGCCGGACTGGGGCCGCGCCAGGATGAGGCCCCGGCTTTCGAGCAACTGATAGGCCTGGAGCACCGTCATGGGGCTGAGGCCATGGGTCTTGCAGCTCTGGCGGATGGAGGGGATGCGCTCCCCCGGCTGCCAGAGGCCGCTCGTGATCTGCTGTTGCAGCTGGTCTGCCAACTGGCCGTAGCGGGACATGGTGGGCCCAAACTGTTATAGGTGTTTTTCACTATAACTGCATCTGTTATAGGTGTCATGGACCATGGTGTACTTGGCGGGCGAAAACCTGTCCGTTAAATGCAACATAGAGAGTCATGCATGATAAGCCTGGATGATGTGGTCAGCCTCTCCCGAATACAGTTCGGGGCGACGGCGATGTTCCACTTTCTGTTTGTGCCCCTCACCCTGGGGCTGTCCTGGATCCTGGTGATCGCCGAGTCGGCCTACGTGATGACCGGCAAGGTGATCTACAAGGACATCACCCGTTTCTGGGGCAAGCTGTTTGGCATCAACTTCGTGATGGGGGTGACCACCGGGATCACCCTGGAGTTCCAGTTCGGGACCAACTGGGCCTATTACTCCCACTATGTCGGCGATATCTTCGGCACGCCGCTGGCGGTGGAGGGGCTGATGGCCTTCTTCCTCGAGTCTACATTGGTGGGCCTTTTCTTCTTCGGCTGGGACAAGCTCTCCCGCGGTCAGCACCTGCTGGTGACCATGCTGGTGGCGCTCGGCTCCAACCTCTCCGCCCTCTGGATCCTCATCGCCAACGGCTGGATGCAAAACCCGGTCGGCGCCGAGTTCAACCCCATGACCATGCGCATGGAGCTGGTGGACGTGGCCGCGGTCATCTTCAACCCGGTGGCCCAGGTCAAGTTCGTCCACACGGTGGCGGCAGGCTATGTGGCGGCCTCCCTGTTCGTGATGGGGGTGAGCAGCTGGTATCTGCTGCGCGGCATGGAGGTGCGCTTCGCCCTGCGATCCTTTGCCATCGCCTCGGGCTTTGGCCTCGCGGCCATCCTCTCGGTCATCGTGCTCGGGGACGAGTCGGGCTATCGCTCGGGGGAGGTGCAGAAGGTCAAGCTCGCCGCCATCGAGGCGGAGTGGGAGACGGAGCCCGCCCCGGCTTCTTTCACCCTGTTCGGCCTGCCGGATCAGCGTGCCGAGACCACCCACGCGGCCATCAAGATCCCCTATCTGATGGGCATCATCGCCACCCGCTCCCTGGATGAGCAGGTGACGGGCCTCAAAGATCTGAAAGCGCAGCACGAGGCGCGCATTCGCAGCGGCATGCTGGCCCACGAGGCGCTCGAAGCGATGCGGGCAGACGGCAGCAACCAGGCGGCCCGCGCCACCTTCGAGCGCCACCGCAGCGATCTGGGCTACGGCCTCTTGCTCACCCCCTATGCCAAGGAGATTGGCAAGGCGGACGAGGGGGCCATCGCCAAGGCGGTGGAGGACTCCATCCCCCAGGTGGCGCCGCTGTTCTGGAGCTTTCGCCTGATGGTGGGCATCGGCGTGGCGCTGCTGGCGCTCTTTGCCGCCGCCTTCCTGCAACTGTGCCGGGGCAGGCTGGTGCAATCCCCGCGGCTGCTCAGGGCCCTGCTCTGGTCTATCCCGCTGCCCTGGATTGCCATCGAGGCGGGCTGGTTCGTGGCAGAGTTCGGTCGCCAGCCCTGGACCATCAGCGACGTGCTGCCGGTGTCGGCCTCCGTCTCCCTGCTGCAACCGGGGCAGCTCTGGTTCAGCCTCATCGCCATCTTCCTCATCTACAGCAGCCTGCTGGTGGTGGAGTTGTTCTTGTTGCGTCATGTGATCCGCAAAGGGCCTGCCAGCCTGCAGACGGGTCGTTATCAAGGTGAAGTGTTGCAAAACGGGAGTCCTGCCTGATGGATTACGAAACCCTGAAAGTGATCTGGTGGGGGCTGGTGCTCTTCCTGCTGGTCGGCTTCGTGGTGATGGATGGCTTCGATCTCGGGGTCGGCATGCTGCTGCCCGTGGTCGGCAAGACGGATGACGAGCGGCGGGTGCTGCTCAACAGCGTGGGGCCGGTGTGGGAGGGCAACCAGGTGTGGCTCATCGCCGGTGCCGGCACCCTGTTTGCCGCCTGGCCCCTGGTCTATGCCGCCGCCTTCTCGGCGCTTTACGTGCCCTTCATGTTCCTGCTGTTCGGTCTCTTTTTGCGCCCGGTGGGCTTTGACTATCGCAGCAAGCTGCCGGACCCGGTCTGGCGCCGCTGGTGGGACCGCGCCCTGGTGGTGGGCGGTCTGCTGCCGACCCTGGTGTTTGGTGCCACCCTTGGCCTCGTGCTGCAAGGGCTGCCGTTTCGCTTCGATGCGGCCCTTCGCATCCACTATGGCGCCTTTGCGTTCCACTGGCCGCTGCTGTTGACCGCCATGGGGACGGCGCTGGCGCTGCTCTTGCTGCACGGTGCCAGCTTCCTGCAGTGCAAGACCCAGGGGGCCATAGCGGCGCGCAGCGCCCGCCTCGCCCTCTGGCTCGGCCCCCTGGCGAGCGCCCTCTTTGCCCTTGGCGGCGTCTGGCTTGGAGAGATGGCGGGGTATCGCATCACGGCCATCGGCGATCTCAACGGCGCCCTCACTCCGCTGATGAAAGAGGTGGTGGCGGTGCCGGCGGGCTGGCTTGGCAACTTTGTCGCCCATCCGGTGCTCTGGGCCGTGCCTGTGCTCGGGCTCCTGCTGCCCCTGGTGTGCGCGCTGGCAAGCCGCTTCGGCAAGTCCGGGCTGGCTCTCGTTGCCAGCGGCGGTGCCTGCGCCGCCATGATGCTGACCGTGGCCATCGCGCTCTTCCCCTTCGTGCTGCCCTCGTCCCTGGATCCGGCCAGCAGCCTGACCCTGTGGGACAGCACCTCCAGCGAGCGCACCCTGCTTATCATGCTGGGGATCGTCGGAGTACTGATGCCGGTCAACATCGGCTACACCCTCTGGGTATACCGGGTGGTGCGCGGCAGGGTCAGCGCCGAGCAGGTGCGCCAGCACGGCCACAGCCTCTACTAATCCGCTTCAACACAAGGATCAACGCGATATGTGGTATTTCACCTGGTTGCTGGGGCTGGGGTTCGCCTTGCTCTGCGGGCTGGTCAACCTGCTCTGGCTGGAGGCGCGCTGGGCTGCCGATGAGGATCTCAAGGAGCCCTGAGCCTCGCATCTTGCCCATGAAAAAAAGGCCGACACAGGGTGTCGGCCTTTTGCTTGCCCGGGGGTCAGGCAAGGGCGGCGCGGCGCTCGCCCGCTTCGCTGACATGGGTGAGGCCGTAGGCCAGCAGCACGATGAGGGCGCCAATCCAGGGGGTGTGCATCAGGCCGAGGTGCTCCACCACGAAACCGCCGACCACGGAGCCCAGCGCAATGCCGACGTTGAAGGCGGCGATGTTGAGGCCGGAGGCCACATCCACGGCATTGGGGGTGTGGCGCTCGGCCTGTTTCACCACCAGTACCTGCAGACCCGGCACGTTGCCAAAGGCGAAGGCGCCCCACACCAGCACGGTCAGTACCGCCAGCACCGGGTGCGGTGCGGTGAAGGTGAGCACCAGCAGCACCACGGCGAGACCTGCAAACAGCAGCTTGAGGGCGGGCAATGGGCCCATCCGGTCGGCGAGCTTGCCGCCCCAGATATTGCCGACGGCGACCGATACCCCGTACACCAGCAGAATGAGGCTGACCGCGCCGGCGCTAAAGCCGCTCACCTGTTGCAGGATGGGGGCGAGGAAGGTAAACGCCGTGAAGGCACCGCCGTAACCGAGCGCCGTCTTGGCGTAGACCAGCAGCAAGGGCTTCCTGGTGAGCACCGAGAGCTGCTCGCGAACGCTGGAGGCGGCCCCCTTCGGCAGGTTCCCCGGTACCAGCAGCATGCTGCCCACCATGGCGACGAGGCCGAGCAGGCTCACCACCAGGAAGGTCTCGCGCCAGCCAAAGACCTGACCAATCCAGGTGCCAAGCGGGACGCCGGTCACCAGGGCGACCGTGAGGCCGCTGAACATGATGGCGATGGCGCTGGCCGCCTTCTCTTTGGCCACGAGACCCGTGGCGATGGTGCTGCCTACCGAGAAGAAGACCCCGTGGGCCAGCCCGGTGAGGATGCGGGCCACAATCAGGCTCTCGTACCCGGGGGCCTGCCAGGCCAGCAGGTTGCCGACGGTGAAGAGGGCCATCAGCCCCACCAGCAGCCACTTGCGCGGCAGCTTGCCGGTGAGTGCCGTGAGCACGGGGGCGCCGATGGCCACCCCAAGGGCATAGAGGCTGACCAGGAGGCCCGCCGAGGGGAGCGAGACATTGAGCTGTTCGGCGATGGTGGGGATGAGCCCCACGATCACGAATTCGGTGGTGCCTATAGCAAAGGCACTTAAGGTGAGGGCAAATAACGCCAGTGGCATAACAACTCCTTGGATTGGGACTCCCGACGGGAGAATGGCGCCAGTATGCCGAGGGTGTTTGTTGGTAAAAATGACGGCAACGTCAAATTACTTTTGCCAAATCAGCAGCAATGGGGCCGTGAAATGGGGTATTGGGAGTGGTCGAGGCAACTGCGGCAAGAGCGGCCGTAGCGTGCGAGGTGGGTGCAGAGACAAAACGTACAGACCGAACTGGGAATAAAGAGGGAAGGGCAGCGGAAGGTTGCAGGGGAGGGGGCCAGCGGCGCGGGTGGCAGTGACGCGCGGTATTGGGGACAAAAAAGCGGGAGGCATTGTGCCTCCCGCTGGTGCTGAAGAATGTCATTGAGCCTTATTTGTTCCCTTCTCCCCTGGCGGGAGAAGGGCTGGGGATGAGGGGGCTATCTGGTTTAAGGCCTGATGACCTGAATAGAAGAGCCAGCCCTCCCCCTCCCCCTCTCCCATAGGGAGAGGGGATAGCCCGTGGTTGCAGTCTGTTCGTGAGGGTCGCCGCTATCCACCGCCGAATCGAGAGGCCATGGTTTAATCCCAATTCGGCGCAAAGTCCGGGTTGGCGCAGCGCTCACCCCGATCCAGGGTGGCAATGGCGGCCATCTCGTCGCTGCTGAGCCGTACCTTCAGCGCGGCCAGGTTGGCGGCCAGATTCTCCCGCTTGGTAGAGCTCGGGATCACCGTCATGCCCTGGGCCAGCAGCCAGGCCAGAGACACCTGCGCCGCCGAGACGCCGTGGCGCTGGCCGATCTCCATCAGCAGCGGCTCGGCGAGCACCTTGCCATAGGCGAGCGGCATGTAGGCGGTGATGGCGATACCGTGGGCCTGGCAGAATTCCACCACCTTGCGGTTTTGCAGCAGCGGGTGGATCTCCACCTGCTGATGGGCGATGACGCCCGGCCCCAAAATCTCGATGGCCTGTTTAAGCTGGGCCACGGTGAAGTTGGAGACCCCGATCTCGCGGGTCAGGCCCCGGGTTTTGGCCTCGGCGAGCTGCTCCAGATAGACCGCCATCGGCACCTCATCCTGGGGGGAGGGCCAGTGAATAAGCGCCAGATCCAGATAGTCGGTGCCGAGTTTTTCCAGGCTCACTTCCAGGCTCGGGATCACCTTGCCCGGACCGAACTCGCTGGTCCACACCTTGGTGGTCAGGTAGATATCCTGGCGGGGCACGCCACTCTCGCTCATCAACTGGCCGACGTCGGCCTCGTTGTCATAGATCTGGGCGGTGTCGATATGGCGGTAGCCAAGTTCCAGCCCCTGGAGCAGGGAGTCGCGAAGGGGCTGATCTTTCAGGCGGAAGGTTCCAAGACCCAGGTTGGGCATCTTCATCATCAAATTCCTCAGGTTAGTGTTTCTACGCTCAAATGATGGGCTTTGCCTGCGCCGAGGGCGGAGGCAGTCAGGCGCGCCGGTAGCGGCTCACGACCCGGTTGGCAAACCAGGGGGAGGCGAGGCTGGCAAAGGCGATGTAGTGGGGCTGCTGTTGGTGGGCGAGCAGGGCGGCTTCACTCTCCCACTCCTCGTACAGCATCCAGCTGTGGGGGCTCTCCAGGCTCTGGTGCAACTGGTAGCGAAGGCACCCTGGCTCTTGCAGGGTAGCGGCGATCAGCGGCTCGAGGGCGGCGCGAAACTGGGCGGCGAATTCGGGTTTGGCGTCAAGCTGGGCAATCACAATCAGGGGGGATGGCATCTGAACCTCCTCGTTAAGACGGGAGTCAGTATGCCCGCCCCAGACTGAGGGATACAGGGCAGCAGTCGCAAAACACTATTGAGGTGAGTGCAGCAATGTGGCCTCCCCATGGCTGGTCGTGGTGCAGGTGGGCCAGGGGAGGGCGGAATATTATCAAGCGCTGGCCGGTTCGGACCAGACCGCAAATTCATTGCCGCTGGGCTCGACAAAGTGAAAGCGGCGGCCACCGGGAAAATCGAACAGGGGGCGCACTATGGTGCCGCCATGCTGGCTCACCTTGCTCTGGGTCGCCTCGATATCGGCGCTGTAGAACACCAGGAGCGCCCCGCCCTGAGCACTCTGGCTGCACAGTTCGGTGCGGTAGAAGCCGCCATCCAGCCCTTCTCCCTCGAAGGCGCAATAATCGGGGTCGTAGTCGGCGAACAGCGAGCCGAAAGCGGCCTGAAAGAAGGCTTTGGTGGCGGCAATATCCCTGGCCGCAAACTCCACATAGTTCAGTTTTTCATGGGCCCTGGTCATAAGGCGCTCCTTGTCGACATCGGTGGTTATTTCGGTTGCCAGCGCTTTTGCGTGCGGCTCGTGGAGTGGGGCAAGGCGTCCCAGGGGGTCAGCTTGAGCTGCTTGCGCCGAAACCAGAACCAGGTCCCCATCAGCAGACCGAGCCCGATGCCAAAGAGCAGGCTCTGGCGCAGGGCAAACCCCGGGCTCACCTCATCCTGCCAGCCGAGGCACCACATCAACACCCCCCAGATAGCGCCGATGGGGAGTCCCAGGGCAAGAACGTTGATCATAAAGCGTTCGTAGTGGGGCGGCCTGATGGTGAACCCCGCCTTTCGCAGCAGCCAGATGATCGGCGGGTTGTAGTTGAGCGTTTGCACGCCCTTCTCGGCCAGCTCCCGATGGGCGGCGGCCAGCCTGTTGTCGAATGTCATGGATCGTCCCTGTCATAGTGTGGCGCCATACGGTGCCGGTTAGCGGCATTGTACTGGCAAGGGCGCAGATAAAACAGGTGGTGCGTCACGATACGAAGCGACGCCTGTCTTGCCAACTCCCGGCCATTGCACCTATAAAGACCCATTACTCTTGCCAGGATGACAACAATGAAGACCCATTCCGATGAATTGACCCTGTTTGTGGCGGTGGTGGAGGCGGGTAGCTTTCGCCAGGCGGCGGAGAATCTCGGCATGGACAACTCCGTGGTGAGCCGCGGCATCAAGCGCCTCGAAGAGAAGCTCGCCACCGTGCTCCTCAACCGCACCACAAGGCGGGTCAGCCTGACCGAGGAGGGGAGCTGGTTCTATCAGCGGGCGGTGAAGATCCTGACCGAGATGAGCGAGGCGGAAGGGTTGCTGCTGATGCGCCGGGAGCAGCCGGAGGGCATATTGCGGGTGGACGCCGCCACCCCCTTCATCCTGCATAGATTGGTGCCCATCATCGGCGAGTTTCGCCGCCGCTACCCCGCCATCGAGCTGCAACTGCACAGCTCCGAGGGCTTCATCAACCTGATGGAGCGGCGGGTGGACATGGCCATTCGCATCGGTGAGCTGACGGACTCCTCCCTGCGGGCCCTGCCGCTGGGCCGCTCGCGGCTGCGGCTGCTGGCCTCCCCCGACTATCTGAAGGCACGCGGTACCCCGCGCCAGCCAGCTGACTTGCTGGCGGGCCACGAGCTGCTCGGTTTTTTGCACCCCGATCACCTCAATCATTGGCCCCTATTGAGCGAGGAGCAGGGGGACAGGTTCGCCATCACCCCGACCCTGCGGGCCAGCAGCGGGGAAACCTTGCGTCAGCTGGCGCTGGCGGGGCAGGGGATCGTCTGCCTGTCGGACTTCATGACGGGGGATGACAGGGCGAGCGGGGCGCTGGTGGAGGTGCTGGCCCGCAGCAACAGCGGCGCCTCGCGCCCCATCCATGCGGTCTTCTACTCCGATGCCCAGCGGGACATCCGGCTGCGGGTCTGGCTCGATTTCCTGAAAGAGCAGCTCGGTGCTGAGGCGTTGTAGAGGGCATGTCGACAGCTCCAACCCCCTCCACGAGGGGGAGGGGTCATTTTCTCCCACCCCTTGGCAAGGGAAGGGTTGGGGTCGGGGGCGGTCAGAACAGTCGTGCTCGCCAATAAAAAGAGGCCGACATCGCTGTCGGCCTCTTTGCTTTTTTCATCTCAAGGACGCGTCGGTTACCCCATCACTCCTCTTCGGCCCAGCGGCGTGAACGTTCCACCGCCTTCTTCCAGCCGCTGTAGCGCTTGGCGCGATCGTCGCGGTCCATCTGCGGGATGAACTCGCGGTCCACGCTGAACTTGTCTTCCAGCTCTTCGGAGCTCTTCCAGAAGCCCACGGCGAGGCCGGCCAGGAAGGCGGCGCCCATGGCGGTGGTCTCGATGCGGGTCGGACGCACCACAGGGGTGTGCATCATGTCAGCCTGGAACTGCATCAGGAAGTCGTTGGCCACGGCGCCGCCATCCACCTTCAAGGCTGCCAGCTTGATGCCGGAGTCCTGCTGCATGGCATCCAGCACGTCGCGGCTCTGGTAGGCGATGGATTCGAGCGCCGCACGGATGATGTGGTTGCGGTTGGCGCCACGGGTCAGGCCGACCATGGTGCCGCGAGCATACGGATCCCAGTAGGGGGCGCCCAGACCGACGAAGGCCGGTACCAGGTAGACGCCGTTGGTGTCGCCGACCTTGCTTGCGAAGTAGTCGGTATCGCGGGCATCGTGGATGATCTTGAGCTCATCGCGCAGCCACTGGATGGTGGCGCCACCCATAAATACCGCACCCTCGAGGGCATAATTCACTTCCCCTTTCGGGCCGATGGCGACCGTGGTCAGCAGGCCGTTGCTGGAGCGAACCGGCTCGGTGCCGGTGTTCATCAGCATGAAGCAGCCGGTACCGTAGGTGTTCTTGGCCATCCCTTTTTCGAAGCAGAGCTGGCCGAACAGGGCGGACTGCTGGTCACCGGCGATACCGGCGATGGGGATGCGGGCGCCGCCGCCACGGGTGGTGTAGCCATAGACCTCGGAGGAGGGTTTGACTTGCGGCAGCATGGAGGCGGGGATGCCCAGCTCGTCCAGCATGCGCTCATCCCACTTCAGGTCGCGGATGTTGTAGAGCATGGTGCGCGAGGCGTTGGTCGGGTCGGTGACGTGCACCTCGCCGTTGGTCATCTTCCACACCAGCCAGGTGTCGATGGTGCCGAACAGCAGCTCGCCGTTCATTGCCTTCTCGCGGGCCCCTTCCACGTTGTCCAGGATCCACTTCACCTTGGTACCGGAGAAGTAGGCATCCAGCACCAGGCCGGTGTTTTCGCGAACGTACTCTTCCAGGCCCCGGGCCTTGAGCTCTTCGCAGATGGCAGCGGTACGGCGACACTGCCAGACGATGGCGTTGTAGATGGGCTTGCCGGTGGCCTTTTCCCAGACGACGGTGGTTTCACGCTGGTTGGTGATGCCGATGGCGGCGATCTGCTCGCTGTGCAGGCCGCTCTTGGCCAGCACTTCGGTGAAGACGGAGGACTGGGTCGCCCAGATCTCCATGGGGTCGTGCTCGACCCAGCCCGCTTTCGGGTAGTGCTGGGTGAATTCGCGCTGGGAGGTCGCGACGATGTTGGCGTCCTGATCGAAGACAATGGCACGGGAGGAGGTGGTGCCCTGGTCCAGCGCAACGACAAATTTCTTTTCAGCAGACATGATGTTCTCCACGTTTTTATTTTCCACGTTGTTACACGTTGGGGAGGGCCGCTCTCAGGCGGCGGCCTCTTCTTTGTTAGACAGCTTGGCGGCTTCTTCGGTGGCGACGCGGTTGCCCGGGACGCAGGGAGCCAGCACTTTCACATACAGGGCGGTACCGATCTGGGCGCCGACGATGGGGCCAAGGATGGGGACCCAGAAGTAGGGGTTGTCACGACCACCGGTCAGGGCCACGTCACCCCAGCCAGCCACGAAGGCGAACAGTTTGGGGCCGAAATCACGGGCCGGGTTCATGGCAAAGCCGGTCAAGGGGCCGAGGGAGGCGCCGATCACCGCGATCAGGATACCGATGAGCAGGGCGGCGGCGAAGCCTTTGGGGGCGCCGTTGTTGTTGTCACCCAGTGCCATGATGCCCAGCATCAGGACGGCGGTGATCACCATCTCGACCGCGAAAGCCTGCATGTTGGAGAGCAGGGCATTGGGGTAGGTGGAGAAGATGCCTGCGGTGCCGAGGCTCTCGACGCTGCCGCGCACCACGTTGTGGGTCAGCTCCCACTGGGTGAACAGGTTGCTGTAGAGGGCGTAGACCAGGGCGGCGGAGGCGAATGCCCCGGCTATCTGGGCGATGATGAAGGGCACCACCTTGCGCTTGTCAAAGCCGCAGAAGGTCATCAGCGCCAGGGTCACGGCAGGGTTGAGGTGGGCACCGGAGATGCCACCGGTGACATAGATGGCGATGGCGACACCCAGGCCCCAGGTAATGGAGATTTCCCATTGCCCGAAGTTGGCGCCAGCCAGCACCAGGGCGGCCACGCAGCCGACGCCGAAGAAGATCAGCAGGCCGGTGCCGATAAACTCGGCGAGGCACTCGCCAAGCAGGGTATTGGGTCTTTGTATGCTCATAGTTGTTATTCCTTATATCCACCCACAGTAGGTTTGATGTTCCGTTTTGTTATCTTTCATTCCCATTCATTGCGCCCGAAAACGTTTCTTCTTGTTTTTTGAGCTTGCGCAAACGTTATGCTCGTTTGCGCTCGTTCTTGGACGAGAGAGAAAATAAACCTTCTGCGTCAATTCACCATACCCTCGCCACCGGAAATGTGGGCAAGATCCCATTCATTGCTAAGAAAATGTGACGAAAAGCAACAGTTGTCGGCCATATTACTCCTTAGTGAGTAGCTAAAAGCCACGCCATGCGTGGGCTGACCCTGGATGCGCGTTCACTCACTACGTCACAATTTTTGTAATAAAACTGCAATAATTTAGCGCTCATCACAGATTAAATGTTCACAAATGAGCACAATAGGCTCGCTTGCGAATCAAGACGCGTCTGATCGCCGGCATGAGCGGGGCGTCCTCAACCGCCCAGAACAACAATAAAAGGAAGCAGAACATGCTTAGTCTCTTCAGGCCTGCACCCCATATCGACCGGCTGCCGGCCGACAAGGTGGATCCCTTCTACAAGCGCATGCGTTGGCAGGTGTTCTTCGGGATCTTCTTCGGGTATGCAGGTTACTACCTGGTACGGAAAAACTTCAGTCTGGCGATGCCCTACCTCATCGAGCAGGGCTTCTCCCGCGGGGATCTGGGTCTGGCCCTCTCCGGCGTTTCCATCGCCTACGGTCTCTCCAAATTCCTGATGGGGAACGTGTCGGACAGATCCAACGCGCGCTACTTCCTCTCCGCCGGTCTGCTGCTCTCGGCAGGCATCATGTTCATGATGGGGACCATGCACTGGGCTACCTCCAGCATTGGCATCATGTTCGTGCTCCTGTTCCTGAACGGCTGGGCACAGGGCATGGGCTGGCCCCCCTGCGGCCGTACCATGGTGCACTGGTGGTCACAGAAGGAGCGGGGTGAGATCGTCTCGGTCTGGAACGTGGCCCACAACGTGGGCGGCGGCATGATAGGCCCCCTGTTCATCCTCGGCATGGGCTGGTTCAACGACTGGCGCAGCGCCTTCTATGTGCCTGCGGCGGCGGCGGCGGCCATCGCGGTGATCGCCTTCTTCGTGATGCGCGATACCCCGCAATCGGTCGGTCTGCCCCCCATCGAGGAGTACAAGAACGACTACCCGAAGGATTACAACGAAAGCCACGAGCAGGAGTTCTCCGCCAAGGAGATCTTCATGAAGTACGTGCTGCACAACAAGCTGCTCTGGTACATCGCCATCGCCAACGCCTTCGTCTACCTCATCCGTTACGGCGTGCTGGACTGGGCGCCCACCTATCTGAAAGAGGCCAAGGACTTCAGCGTGGATCACTCCTCCTGGGCCTACTTCCTCTATGAGTGGGCGGGGATCCCGGGCACCCTGCTGTGCGGCTGGATCTCCGACAAGATGTTCAAGGGCCGCCGCGCCCCGGCAGGCATCCTGTTCATGGTGCTGGTGACCCTTTCCGTGCTGGTCTACTGGTTCAACCCGGCGGGCAACCCGACCATCGACATGATGGCCCTGGTCGCCATCGGCTTCCTCATCTATGGCCCCGTCATGCTGATCGGCCTCTACGCCCTGGAGTTGGCGCCCAAGAAGGCGGCCGGTACCGCGGCGGGCTTCACCGGCCTGTTCGGTTATCTGGGTGGCGCGGTCGCGGCCAACGCCATGCTGGGCTACACCGTTGACCACTTCGGCTGGGACGGCGGCTTCATGGTGCTCACCGTCTCCTGCGTGCTCTCCATCATCCTGCTGGCCATGACCCTCAAGCACGAGAACGAGTCGATTGCCGCCAAGGCGGCTGCCCATAAGGCATAAAACGTGATCCTGCCCTTATCGATTGGAAAAGGGATCAGGTACACTGCCAAAGGCCCCGCACCTGCCGGGGCCTTTTTTCGTCTCATCTGCGGAGTGCAAGCGTGAAGCAAACCCAACGACATCTGGAGATCCTGGACGTCCTGACCCGGCAGGGTTTCGTCTCGACCGACGATCTGGTGACCCATTTTGACGTCAGCCCCCAGACCATTCGCCGGGATCTCAACGATCTCGCCGAACAGAACAAGATCCGGCGCCATCACGGCGGGGCCTCACTGCATTCGAGCACCGTCAACACCGCCTACAGTGCCCGCAAGGTGATGCAGCTCAAGGAGAAGGAGCGCATCGCCCGGGAAGTGGCCGCCAACATCCCCGACGGCTCGTCGCTCTTTATCGACATCGGCACCACCACCGAGGCCATCGCCCGGGCCCTGCTCGACCACCGGGAGCTGCGCGTGGTCACCAACAACCTGAACGTCGCCAGCATCCTGACCGCCAAGGATGACTTCACCGTCATCATCGCCGGCGGTGAAATTCGCAACCGGGATGGCGGCATCGTCGGGGAGGCGACCCGCGACTTCATCGGCCAGTTTCGCATGGACTACGGCGTCATCGGCATCTCGGGCATCGACAGCGACGGCTCCCTGCTCGATTTCGACTATCACGAGGTGAAGATCGCCCAGGCCATCATCGCCCACTCCCGCCAGGTGTTCCTGGCCGCCGACCACACCAAGTTTGGCCGCAACGCCATGGTCAACCTCGGCAACCTCAACCAGATCCACGCCCTGTTCACGGATCAGGAGCCGCCGGAGAAGCTGATGCGACTGATGTCCCAGCATCAGATCGCCTGCCATATCTGCTGAGCTTCCCCGCACAGGCATCAGGCCGCCTCGGGGCGGCCGCTTTTTTTCCTGGCCCTCCCGGCCTGCGGCGTCTCCCTTGCGGCGCCTAAGCGGCCAGTTCCTGGCGCTGATACTCCTTCTTTGACCCCCTGATGTTGCCCCCGCACTCGGGCACCCGGTTTGCACCGACGCTAGGCGCCTGCGAGGAATTCACGTCATCGCCTTCATCACCTTGCCCCATGGGCACCCCCATCCGGCACTCTTTGTTCTCCTCCCTGCCCGAAATGGCTGTTTCCGGCAGACCTTAGCCTTGCCAGGCCGTCACCGACTGGCAGCATTTTTAGCATTGTGAAAACAATCGCGATCACATTTCTCTCACGAAATGTTCGTTTATTGGTTTTTCATGTTCTAATATGAGCGAAATCAAACATTGCTGTCATGGCAAACACAAAATAAGAAAGTAGGTGAACATGAGCGAACATTATGATCTGGTCGTCGTCGGCGGCGGCATCAACGGGGTCGGCATCGCGGCAGATGCGGCGGGGCGGGGGCTGAAGGTGGCGCTGTTCGAGGCGAGCGATCTCGCCTCTGCCACCTCGTCCAACTCCAGCAAGCTGATCCACGGCGGCCTGCGCTATCTCGAACATTACGAATTCCGGCTGGTGAAAGAGGCGCTGGCGGAACGGGAGGTCCTGCTCGGCATGGCTCCCCACATCGCCCGTCCCATGCGTTTTCGTCTGCCTCATCGCCCGCACCTGCGTCCGGCCTGGATGATCCGAGCCGGTCTCTTCCTTTATGACAACCTGGCCAAGCGGGACAAGCTCAAGGGGAGCTGCGGCCTGCGCTTCCTGCCACAGGACGGTCTCAAGAGCGGCATCAACAAGGGCTTTGAATACTCGGATGCCTGGGTCGACGACGCCCGGCTGGTGGTGCTCAATGCCATGCTGGCGCGGGACAAGGGCGCCGATGTGCAGACCCGTACCCGCTGCGTCAAGGCGGTGCGCGGATCCAAGCACTGGACCCTGACGCTGGAGCGGGAAGGGGGCGAGCAGTTCACCGTCAGCTGCCGTGGTCTGGTCAATGCGGCGGGCCCCTGGGTCAAGACCTTCTATGACGAGAGCCTGAGCGAGAAATCCCCCCGCGGCATTCGCCTCATCAAGGGGAGCCACATGATAGTGCCGCGCATCCATGAGCGCGAAGAGGCCTACATCCTGCAAAACGAGGACAACCGCATCGTCTTCGTCATCCCCTACCAGCAGGACTATTCCCTCATCGGCACCACGGACGTGGAGCACAAGGGCAGCCCGCGGGAGGCCAAGATCAGCGATGCCGAGATCAACTATCTGTGCAAGGTGGTCAATGCCCACTTCACCAGGCAGATAAGCCCGGCAGACGTGGTGTGGACCTATGCCGGGGTGCGCCCCCTGTGTGACGACGAGTCCGATTCACCCCAGGCGGTGACCCGGGACTACACGCTCGAGCTCAGTGGTGAATCCGACGGCGCGCCGCTGTTGTCGGTGTTTGGCGGCAAGCTCACCACCTACCGCAAGCTGGCCCAGGCCGCCTGCAACAAGCTCAAGCCCTGGTTCAGCCAGATGGGAGAGGACTGGACCGCCTCCTGCCGGCTGCCCGGTGGCGAGTTCGACTGCTCGGTGCGTGAACTGGCGCGTGCCTTTGCGCTGGAATTCGACTGGCTCGACGATCGCAGCGCCCTGCGCATCGCCGAAGCCTATGGCGCTCATGCCCGCCTCTGGCTGAAGGAGGAGCGCGGCCAGCACTTTGGCGCCGGACTGTATGAATCCGAAGTGCGCTATCTCATCGCGCGCGAATGGGCCCACTCCCTGGAGGACATCCTGTGGCGCCGCAGCAAGCTGGGGCTGCGCCTGTCGGAATCCGAACAGCAGCAGCTCGGTGCCTGGCTGCTCGAGCACCACCACGCCCTGCCCGAAGCCTGCTGATGACCCATGGCGGGCGGCCTTTGCCGCCCGCCGTCAAACTGCAATAAACCCCTGCTATAACAATTACCTGCATCCTACACACCATAACAACGAGACCTCTTGATGAAGCAACCTCACCGTACCCTGATAGCCCTTGGCCTTGGGGCTGCCCTGGCGCTGCCCGCACTGGCCGCTGACGAAGGCAAAATCGTGATCGCCCACCGTGGTGCCTCCGGTTACCTGCCGGAACACACCCTGGAATCCAAGGCCCTGGCCTATGGCATGGGCGCCGACTATCTGGAGCAGGACCTGGTGATGACCAAGGATGACCAGCTGGTGGTGATGCACGATCACTTCCTCGATGGCATCACGGACGTGGCCGAGCGCTTCCCCGGCCGGGCCCGCCCGGACGGTCGCTACTATGTGGTGGATTTCACCCTGGACGAGGTGCGTTCCCTGCGCATGACCGAGCCGTTCCAACTGGTGGACGGCAAGCAGGTGCCGGTCTATCCGGCGCGCTTCCCGTTGTGGAAGTCGAGCTTCAGGATCCACACCTTCCAGGAAGAGATCGAGATGATCCAGGGGCTCAACAAGAGCACCGGCAAGCACATCGGCATCTACCCGGAGATCAAGGCTCCCTGGCTGTTCCGCCACGAAGGCAAGGACATCTCCAGGGCTGTGCTCAAGGTACTGAAGGAGTACGGCTACACCAGCAAGAGCGACAAGGTCTATCTGCAGTGTTTCGATGCCAACGAGCTCAAGCGCATCAACAGCGAGCTGATGCCCGCCATGGGTATGGACTTGAAGTTGGTGCAGCTGATGGCCGAGACCGACTGGAACGAGACCATGGTCTACGATGCCAAGGGCAAGGCAACCCCCTATGACTACGACTGGATGTTCAAGCCGGGGGCCATGAAGACCATCGCCACCTATGCCGAGGGGATAGGTCCCTGGAAACCCATGGTGGTAACCGAGCCGGGCACTCCCGGCAAGCCGGTCTTCACCGGCATGGTGAAAGAGGCCCACGCGGCCGGTCTCAAGGTGCATCCTTATACCTTCCGTCAGGATGAGGGGCAGATCCCGGCCTATGCGAAAGACTTCACCGACCTGCTCAACATCTTCCTCTACCAGGCCGATGTGGATGGGGTATTCAGCGACTTCCCCGACAAGGCGGTCGAGGCTATCAAGGCCCACGGCAAATAATAAAAGAAGAGCAACACGGGAATGCAAGCGGGGCCAGGTGCCCCGCTTTTTTGTGCCCGGCGTCATCGCCGGGATGAGGGGCCATGAGAGGGGGACAGAGAGATGATATTGAAATGGATGGATGTAATCTAATGTTTACGATTCGGGGCTAATTTGGCCTCGCGAGTCGCTACTTTTGAGTTGTTTTACTCTGCATTCTTGGTCATTTATCCATCTATCAGCGTGCAAAGACGCTGGTTTCACTTGATTGTTTGTTTTTCCTTGGTAAGGTGGGGGCGGTTGCGTAACAAAGCGCTGACTTGTGTAAATAAAAATATACGGTCAGCGCCCTTGGCTTGAAACAGTAGAGAGAATGAGAAGATGCAAAGAGATCCCCTGAACAACATCCATATCCAGTCCGAACAAGTGATGATCACGCCTGCCCAGCTCAAGGAGAAACTGCCCATCTCCGATCGCGCGTTGGCATTCGTGCAAGGGGCCCGCAATACCATCGCCGACATTATCCACCGTCGCGATCACCGCCTGCTGGTGATCTGTGGTCCCTGCTCCATCCACGACATGGACGCCGCCAAAGAGTACGCAACCAGACTCAAAGCGCTGCATGACGCCTATCAGGACTCTCTCTACATTGTCATGCGGGTCTACTTTGAGAAGCCGCGCACCACGGTCGGCTGGAAGGGCTTTATCAACGATCCGAACCTGGATGGCACCTTTGACGTGGAGCTGGGTCTGCACCGCGCCCGCGAGCTGCTCTGCTGGCTGGCCGAGCTGGAGTTGCCGCTGGCCACCGAGGCGCTCGACCCCATCAGCCCGCAATACCTGGCGGAGCTCTTCTCTTGGTCGGCCATCGGTGCCCGCACCACCGAATCCCAGACCCACAGGGAGATGGCGTCCGGCCTCTCCATGCCGGTCGGCTTCAAGAACGGCACCGACGGCAACCTCGGCACCGCCATCAATGCGCTGCAGGCGGCCTCCAGCCCCCACGCTTTCATGGGGATCAACCAGCAGGGTCAGGTCGCGCTGCTGCAGACCCAGGGTAACCCGGATGGTCATGTGATCCTGCGCGGCGGCAAGCACCCGAACTACGACTCGGTCAATGTGTCGCTGGCGGAAGAGGCGCTGGAGAAGGCGGGTTTGCTGCCCGGTCTGGTGGTGGATTGCAGCCACGGCAACTCCAGCAAGGATCACCGGCTGCAGCCCAAGGTGGCCGACAACGTCATTCACCAGATCCAGGAGGGCAACCGCTCCATCATCGGGGTGATGCTCGAATCCAACCTGTTCGAAGGCAACCAGTCCAGCGAGCAGCCCAAGTGCGAGATGCGCTACGGCGTCTCCATCACCGATGCCTGCATCGACTGGGAGACCACGGATGCGCTGCTGGCCCGCTGCCACAGCCAGCTGGCGGCACCACTTTTGGCCAGAACATCGGCATAAGCCGTGGTATCTTGTTGTAACTGATTGAACCATCGAGGTATCACGGCCCACGCAGTGATACCTTGTTGCCTCTTGAATGACAGGGCGTCGCTGCGGGCGGCGCCAGCAGGGACTGGACATGGCGGAAGAGTTGAATGCCCTCAGGGACAAGATAGATGCGGTGGACAAGCAGCTGATTGATCTGCTGGCTGCCCGTCTCGCCCTGGT
Organism: Aeromonas sp. s9; assembly: GCF_040907765.1. Taxonomy (NCBI): domain Bacteria; kingdom Pseudomonadati; phylum Pseudomonadota; class Gammaproteobacteria; order Aeromonadales; family Aeromonadaceae; genus Aeromonas; species Aeromonas sp. s9. Next base: position 79,638 of record NZ_JBFOCK010000065.1, on the reverse strand, counting down.
GGGGGAAGTGGGGGAAGTGAAGAGCCGGCACGGCCTGCCCATCTACGCGCCGGATCGGGAGGCGAGCATGCTGGCCCGCCGCCGCGCCGAGGCCGAGGCACTGGGGGTGCCGGGGGACCTTATCGAGGATGTGCTGCGCCGGGTGATGCGCGAGTCCTATATTCTGGAGTCCGCCAGCGACAAGGAGCACCACTTCAAGTGCATGAAGCCTGAGCTCGGCAAGGTGGTGATCATCGGTGGCCAGGGGCAGCTTGGCCGCCTGTTCGGCAACCTGTTCAGCCTCTCGGGCTACCGGGTCGAAACCCTGGGTCAGGCCGATTGGCCACGCGCCGACGAGATCCTGCACGGCGCCGGGCTGGTGATGGTGGCGGTGCCCATCGACGTCACCTGCCAGGTGATCGACCGGCTCGGCAACCTGCCGGCGGACTGCCTGCTGGTGGACGTGACCAGCGTCAAGAGTGAACCGCTTGCCCATATGCTGGCGGTACACCAGGGGCCGGTGCTGGGGCTGCACCCCATGTTCGGGCCGGACGTGGCGAGCCTCGCCAAGCAGGTGATCGTCTGCTGTCAGGGGCGCGAGCCCGCCGCCAGCCAGTGGCTGTTGGAGCAGATGACCATCTGGGGGGCGCGTTTGCAGCAGGTGGAGGCCAAGGCCCACGACGAGGCGATGACCTTCATTCAGGCGCTGCGCCACTTTGCTACCTTCGCCTACGGCTGGCACCTCTCCCGGGAGCAGGCCAACATCGACCGCCTGCTTGCCTTAAGCTCTCCCATCTACCGGCTGGAGCTGGCCATGGTGGGACGGCTGTTTGCCCAGGATCCCCACCTCTACGCCGACATCATACTGTCGTCGCCGCAGAACCTCGCGATGATCCGTCGTTACTACCAGAACTTCGGCGAGGCGCTGGGCCTGCTGGAGCGGGGCGACAGGGAGGGCTTCATCGAGGCCTTCAGCCAGGTCTCCGGCTTCTTCGGCGAGCGGGCGGAGGAGTTCCTGCGCGAGAGTCGCACCCTGCTGGCCCAGGCCAACGACCGTCGTCATCACGGCTGATGCACAAAGACATCCATACAAAAGGGGCCTGATGGCCCCTTTTTCATGTTGTTTGTGCTGCACCGATAACCAAGGTAGATGAAAACACAGGTCTGGGCGTGAAATCGCCCTCTTTCATTCGGCAGGCGGTTGACGCAAGTCGGCGTCATGCCAGCCCAGCGGCAGGGTGAGCAGCTGATCGATCAGCTCCCGGCGGTCGGATTTCTCCAGATAGGCGAGGTAGAGCGGGCGGCTCAGGGATTGGCCCCCTTCCACCAGATGAAGCTGCCCCTGCTCCAGGAAGGGGCTCACCATGCGCCTTGGCAGGTAGGCGGCGCCACCGTTGGCCAGCACGAATTGCAGGGCCATGCTGGCGGAGCTTGAATGCAGCACCGGGGTCTTCTGCAGGCTCTGCAATCGGCTCGATGGCGGTTCGAAGCTGGTGCCCCAGTCGAGATGAATGTGGGGCATCTGCATCAGGCTGTCGGCGTTTGCGGCCGGCTCCCGGCTCACCAGTTCGAACACCAGCTCGCCGATGGGGTGCAGGGCAATCTCGTCGATCTTGGTCGGCTCGGAGAGCAGGGCGAGATCGAGGGAGCGCTCCAGCAACTGGCGACAGAGGTGCTCGCGGGAGGCGGTTTCGAGGCGCACCGCGAGGCCGGGGGCCAGGGCATAGACATGGTTGAGCCAGTCGTTGAAGTCGAGCTCCCAGAAGACGGCGGGGGCGCCGATGGCAAGCTGCTGGCTGAAACCGGGGGAGAGGGCCACGTCCTGCTTGGCGCGCCCCAAAGTATGCAGAATGGCGTCTGCGTAGGGCAGCAGACGCTCACCGGAGGCAGTCAGGCGGATGTTGTTGCGATGACGGGCAAACAGGCTGACCCCGAGTTGCTGCTCGAGCTGGCGGATCCGGAAGCTCACCGCCGACTGGGTCAGGTAGAGATTTTCAGCCGCCCGGCCAAAGTGCCGGGTCTTGCTGACCTCGATGAAGGTCCGAAGCAGCTCGGTATCCATTAATCGAGGGACTCGTCGCTGCCGCCACCGCCGCCTTCAAAGCTGCCACCCGCATCTTCATTGGCGCCGCCTGCGACGGTGCACAGACGGTGCACGCGCTTGGGACCAATCACCTTCAGGTATTTGAACCACACCTTGGCGTGGGGGTTGTTGCCGGCTGCGCCGGATTTGACCTGTTCGATAAAGGCACTTTCTACGTCATCGCGCGGGGCCAGGTTGCCCTGATAGAGCGCCAGCATCACGGTGCCATATTTTTCCAGACTGTCCGCTTCGGCCACGGTGAATTCGCCACTGCGACGCAGGCCACGGGGAAAATGTTTGAAGTCGTTGAAACGCTTGTCTGATTCGAAGCTCATAGTGCTCTTGTTCTGGTTAGTTTGACCTTTGCGGGCAAGTATCATCAGGCCGTCGCAGAGTGCAAAATCAATTTTCTTACTATGTTAATAAATATCTTTTATCGAACAGGGTTTGTCGCATCCCGAGGGGGCATTTTGCGGTGCGCTGCACAAAAAAGCCTGAAAAATAGTGGAGTTATGTCAGATTTTGTACAGGAAAAACCGCTCAAGAACGGGCTCGGAAGCTAAAAATAAGGCGCCGTATGGCGCCTTTTTATCATCATGACTGAGCTGAACCCGAGTGCGCGGCACTCACTCAATCATGGCTGGCTGTGCCAGGTTGTCGGCACGCCACAGACGATAGCGCACCTCGTACTCCTGGGGCACATAGATGACGAAGGGCAGCTTGGAGTTGTAGTTCACGAAGAAGCCCTGACCGTAGATCTGGACGAAACTCTCCTTCTTCTGGCCGTCTGGGCAGGCCATCAGGGTGCTGACGGGGCCGGTGACCTGGCCCAGGGTCAGGTAGTTGTAACCCCAGCCCTTGACGCTGTGCTGTTCCAGATTGCCCGCGAAGCGGGGCAGGTTGCAGTCGACCAGCATCTTCTTGCCGACTTGCAGCTCGACCATCATGTCGGCTTCGTTCTCGACTTCCGGCAGACGGATCACGACACGTTCCTGGTTCACTTCGGCGGCGGGGAACATGCTGATATCAAATTTTTTCGGTTCGGCGGCGAAGGCATGGCCACCCAATAACAAGGCGCCCAGCAGGCTAAAACGCAACACGGTTTTCATCTGTACCTCTTGGGATTGGTTCAACGCCGCTAGACTAACCGCTCTGCCGGTTTCATGCCAGCGCTGCGGCGTGCAAAACCGCCCTGAACAGGCATCACATGACGCAATTTGATGCTTTTTTGACGGTCAGGGTCACCCTGGCGCTTCTTGCATCGTGTCAAACAGGGGGCCGGGTGGCCCCCATGTCCAGGCTGTCACCTCACCAGCAGGACCTGTTTCGCCCAGGCGCGGGGGGCGCGCTGGGCGACGGAGCCGCTGGTGATGTCCAGGTAGGCGACGCCCTGAAGGGCCGGCACCGGGGTGGAGGACCAGAGATAGACATAGCCGTCGTTCACCTCCTTGCCATCCCCGGCCATGGCGCGGGGGAAGATGGTTTCGTTCAATGCCGGTTTGTAACAGGCGGACTCCAGAATGCTGGCGAGCTCCTTGATGGTGGGCAGGCGCCAGTCGTGATGACCACCAAAGCCATACAGGGCATGGCTCGGTTCGGTGCGGATCCGTTCCGCCGTCTGCAGTGCCTGTTGCCAGTAGAGGCGGGTGGGTTCCCCCTCGCAGCTCTGGTTGCGCCAGGTCTGGCCGAGCTGGCAGCGCATCCAGGTCAGACCGGTGCCCCTGTCGGTGACGGTGCCGTTGCCGTGATCCTGGAAACGGGCGGTGGGGCTGGTACGGGGCAGGGCGTCGTCGCAGATGGCGATGGCCAGTGCCAGGGGGCTGCACAGGGTGAGCAGCAGGGTCAGAAGATACTTGTTCATCGGGTTACCTCGGCCACAAGGCGCAGTTGTATGGCATTGATTTCATTTTCGTTCTGGACGCCATAGGGGTAATCGGTGCCCGCATCCTCCCCCAGGAACTGAGGGCTGATGACGGCGATGGGGACGCTCTCGAGGCGCCGGGATGGGGTCAGGGTCTGGGTCCAGTAGCTGCCATCGAAGTCGCCGCTCGAGGGACCGACGTCGGGGAAGTAGCGCACATCCAGGGTGACGAGCTGGCCATCCTGGCGGGCGAGGGAGCCGTAGTGTTGCAGGCTGCCTAGCTCCTGGGCCGTGGGCAGGCGCCAGTGCCCTATGCCGCAGAGTCGTTGTCCATTTAGCCATTGGCGATACTGCTCGGTGGAGCAGATAGCTTCCCCCTCGGGGCAGGCATAATCCAGCTCCGCCTGACTGGGGTGATAGTTGCCAAACTCCCAGGCGAAGACTTTGTGCAGATCCCGCGGACTGTCCGGATCATCGAGCTTCTTCTCCCAGACGAGGCCGGTATTGAGATCCTCCACGCACTCCCACTCGTCGGCATTGTCCGCCAGGGGTTGCCCCTTGCCGTCCAGCTTGCGATAGCGCAGGGGCGCTTGGCCCAGGCTCGCCTCCTGGCCCGGGTGATCCGCAGGCTCCTGGGTCAGCAGGTAATCCACCCCGTCCGTGTAGGTGGTGACGCCGCTGGCGGTCACCAACGCCCTAGGTTGCTGCTGCATCAGCACGGCGGCGAGTCTGGCCTGCTGGCTCAGTAGCTCGGGGCTGGCGGCAAAGTGCCGGGCGAGCTCGGGCAGCAGGGTGACCAGCCCCTGCCAGATCTGCAGGCGGCGTTCGCTGGCGGCCAAGGTGGGCAGGGTGGCCTCGTCATCGAAGGCGGCGAGGGCCAGCTCGGCGAGGGCGCGGTTGAAGTCGCCCAGCTGCGCCAGTGCCGCCAGATCTGGGCCGGGGTGAAGGGGGGCCAGGGCGAGCAGCACGTCCGTCAGGGCCTGAGCCGGTGGCAGCCCGTCCGAGATACGCGTCTGCAGCAGGGTGCTGAGGGGGCTGGGGGTGAGGTGCTGGTTGTCCTGGCGCGCCGCCGGGTGGGCCAGGGGCAGGGCGGCGGGATCCGCCGGAATGAACAGCAGAGGAGTGGTGAGCAGATCAGGGTGGCGCCGGGTCAGGGAGTGGGCACCGGCCTCGCCGCTGACGGCGGGCTCATTGGCTTCGCAGCCGTCGTTCTGGTTCAGGTTGATGCACAGGGTGCCCGCAGCGGGCAGGCTGACCGTCAGGCGGTAGTCCGGCGCGGTCAGGGGAGCCTCGTCCGAACCGCCGCCACAGGCGCTGAGCAGGGGGGCCAGCAGGCAGACGATCGGGGTCATTCTCATGGTCATGGTGTGTCCTTGGAGGGGCCTTGGCCCCTCTCTTCTTTATATAGGGAGAGTCAGAGGCGACGCAGACGGCGCCACAGGGCCAGCGGCAGCAGCCAGAGCAGGGGGAAGGCTCCCCCGCCACTGCTGTCCGAGGTATCGAAGCGGATGATGCCGTCATCCGGCACGGGCACGGTGTTGCCGCACTGGGCGCCGGTACGCTGACTGATGCTCCACCCGTTCAGGAAACCCTGATTGCCCGGTTTGCTGTCCACCACCTCCAGGGTCCAGCGACCGGCCAGGGGTTCTCCTTCGAAGGCGCTGAAGGGTTGCAGGGACTGCAACTCGGTGGGGAAGACCCCTTTCAGGCTCGGCAGGGGGCTGTAACCCTTGTCCCAGATCTGGACCCGGGTGCCGGCGGGGGAGCTGAGCCAGATCTCCAGCTCATCCAGCGCCTCGTGCTGCAGATCCAGGCTCAGTTGCAGCCTGTCGCTCACACGGGCATCGCTCTTCTCCAGCAGCAGGCTGGTTTCGCTCAAGCCGCGCACCTCCTCGCTCTGGGCATCGTTCAGTCGCTGTGACCGACCACTGGCCCGGCTGATGACGGGGGTGCCGATGGGTAGGGTCAGGGATTGCTGCCACTGGCGCTCGGTGGGGCTGGTACCGCTCATGGCGAGATTCACCGAGAGGCTCGCCTCGTCGCCGCAGGCGAGCGGGCTCTGGGCCAGCAGGCGCAGGGTGGTGGTCATGCTGGCACCGGCGGCCAGGGTTGCTGGTTGCCAGCTGTCAGGATCGGCCTGCAACCCGGTTGGCAGGGTGAGGGCCAGCTCATTGAGGGTCACTTCCCCTTTGCCCGGGTTGCTGAGGGTCAGCTGCACCGACTGGCGCTGCCCCAGCGGGATGGCGCTCCCCTCGGCGAGGGCAATATTGACGGGAGCTTGCAGCAGCCCGTGCTGGCGAAATGCCTGCTCCAGCAGACGGGCATAGGCTCGCGTCGGGTAGAGACGGGCTGCAGTATCCACGGTGATCCGGGCCAGTTGCGGCATGCGAATGGCCGGCCCCAGGCCGAAGTGGGATTCGATGATGACGCGATCAAACTCGTCCCTGGCCGCCTCACCGTGCTCGGCCACCGCCGTCAGCAGGGCCTGGAACAGCGGGGTGCCCCAGAGCTGATCCCCGTTGCTGCCGTTGATGGTGCGGTGGGCCGGGTAGCGGTAGTCCGGATGGTAGCGGGCGCGCAGATCGTCGAGCTGGCGCGGGGTGCGGTCGGTGAAGCGGGCATCCCAGTTGAACACCATGGCGGGTTCGAATTGGCGACCGGCTTCGCTGCGCTGGCGTTGACTGGCGGCCAGGTAGTCGCCAAAGCCCTCGCCGATGGCTCCCCAGTCACCCTCTTCCCCGAGATCCGGCAGGATGTGGTGCTGTACCCCGTGGCCGAACTCGTGCCAGATGACCATGGGATCCTCGGCATCGGGCACGCCGCTGCGACCCAGCTCCAGCCTGCGTTCGAACGGATCGTAGAGGGAGTTGTCCTGATAGCCCGCGTCCGTGTCGATGTCGAGCGCCCCGGGGATGAGCTCGGTGAAGCCGAGCGCCTTGAGGTGGCGCTGGGCGAGATCCAGATGGTAGTAGGCGTTGATGTCCGCAAAGCCGCGATCGTCCCGGGTCAGGCGAAAACCCTGCACGTCACTGCTGCTGTAGGGGGCCGATTCGGGGGCCATGACATCCACCACCCTGGCATGGGGGCCGCTCAGGCGATACTGCCCGGCTTGCAGGCTCACCGGCAGGGGAACCGGATCCTGGTAGGCGGCCTGTGCCAGCACCAGCTCATCGTGCCAGACCAGGCTGGCGTCCTGCAGGCGGGTGCGGGGATCGGGGTCGAACACCCGTGCCTGAACCTTCATATCGCCTGCATCGGCGACATGCAGAGGGTGGGTAGTTGCCTGATCCCCGAGACGGCCAAGCTCCTGCTCCCCGTCGCAACGGGCAAACAGCTGCACCTGGCTGGCCTTGGCATTGCCTGCCTTGTGCTCGCGCACCCGCTGGCGCAGGGCAGGCACCAGGGTATCGCCGTCTCGCCAGTACCAGGCTTCGACCGGCCCCAGCGTCTCTATCTGGTTGTCGTCGGTGCGCAGGGTGGCGAGCAGGGGATCCAGGGTGCCGCTGGCATCGCAGCCGGGCGCTGTGCTCTGCAAAGGGCGCAGGTTGTGATAGAGGCGCCAGGGGCGGCCGTCCCCGTCGACACTGACGGCGGCCTGGGTGGCGGCCACCGGCAGGCCGTTCACCAGCTGGCGAAAGCTGTAATGGTGGCCGAGCAGGCTGGCCCTGTCGTAATCGGGGGCGAGGAGCACACCGAGGCGCTGCTCGAGCCAGCGCTTCGGCGTCGTGGTCAAGGGTTGTTCATCGACAAACTGCAGATCGGCCGCCAGCAGCGGCGATGAGATCAGGGTTGCCGCCAGCCAGAGGGCCAGGGAAGAGGGTTTCATGGTTCACTCCAGAAAAAGAGGACAAGGGGTCAGTGGTTGACGCCCGCCAGGGTGAGCAGGAAGGCATACTCCTGCGCCGCACGCAGCGCCGCCGTTCGGGGGGCGCCCAGGTGGCCGCCGTCGAGTTCGGTGCGCAGCAGATAGGGGCCTGTTCCCGTGCTATGGGATCGCAGGCGGGCTATCCACTTGAGGGGTTCCCAGTAGGGCACCTGACTGTCGTGCAGGCCGCCCGTCACATAGACGGGGGGATAAGGGGCCTTGTGCAGGTTGTCGTAGGGGCTCAGGCGGCGCATGGCGGCATAGTCACTCGGGATGGCCGGATTGCCCCACTCGGCGTACTCCTGCCGGGTGAGGGGCAGCTCGGGATCCTGCATGGTGCCCAGCAGGTCGACGAAGGGAACTTGCAGCACGGCCCCGGCGAAACGGGTGGGCGCCTGGTTGAGTGCCGCAGCCACCAGCAGGCCGCCGGCGCTGCCGCCCATGGCAAACAGCCGGGCGGGATCGATGGCGGGATCCCGTGCCAGGGCATCGGCTACGGCGAGAAAATCATCCACGCTGTGCTGTTTGTCCCGGCCACGACCCTCCCGGTACCAGGATTCGCCGAGCAGACCGCCCCCGCGCACATGGGCGATGGCGTAGACGAAGCCGCGATCCAGCAGGCTCAGCACCCGGGGCTGGTAGTAGGGGCGCATGGGGGTGCCGTAGGCCCCATAGCCGTAGAGCAGCAGTGCCCGGGGGTGGGTAATGCCCTTGCGCCAGACCAGGGAGACAGGCACCTTGACCCCGTCCTTGCCCGCGATCCAGCGCCGCTCGCTCTGATAGGGGGAGGTGCCCCTGCTCTCAGGTGTCCCCTCCCAGGCGCCGGAGGCGAGATCCAGCCAGCGCTGGTGAGGTGGCTCGGCCATCCCCTGGCGGCGAATGAGCGCCTTGTCGCTGGCCGGTTCCTGGCTGCCCTGGATCCAGGCCGTGCCTGCGCCATCGGTGAGCGGCAGGCTGTGGGTCAACGCACCTTTGGCGTCCAGCACATCGAGCCAGTCATCCCCTTCCTTGCGGTATTGCAGCACGGTGTGCCGGGCAAAGAGGCGCCACTTCTCGAGTTCCCGGCCCTCGCCGGACCAGAGCCGTTGCCACTCTCCCTTCGCAACCTGGCTCAAGTCGGCCACCTGATAGAGGCCGAGGGCGCCGTCCCGGTTGCTCTTGAGCAGCACCCTGTCCCCCTGGGTATCCAGGTAGTATTCGAGGCCGCGCTCGCGCCCCTTGAGCAGGTCGGCCCGACCCGCGTCCAGCAGGTATTGCTCGGAGCTGTCGTGGTTGTTGCTTTGCAGCACCAGGTGGCGGCGATCCGTGGTGCGATAGAGGCCGAGCAGCCAGGCGGGATCGCGCTCCTCATACACCAGGGTCTCCTTGCCATCCTGCCAGGCCAGCAGTTGCCAGGGGCGCAGGGTCTGGTGCTCGTTGGCGAGGGTGTAGAGGGTCTTGCCATCCAGACTCCAGAGCAGATCGCCGGCGCGGTGAGGCAAAGAGGCCAGTGTCTCGCCACTCGCCAGATCCAGCAGGGTGATGCGGTAGTCCCGATCTCCCCTGCGGTCTTCGGCCAGGGCAAGCAGTTGCCCGTCCGGGTGCAGGGCCCAGGCGGCGAGCTCGTAATACCCCTCGGCAGGTTGGCGGGGAGCCAGCCGCTTTCGGGGAGCGTCATTGGCGTCGCTGCGTTGCCACAGGCTGCCGTCCGCCTCCATGCGCCACTGGCTGCCAGCCTGGCTCAACCAGTCGTCCGGCACGGGAGCGCCCCGCTCCCGGCCCTGCCACTCCGTCTGCAGGCGCTGCACCAGTGGCACCTGGTCGGCGAGCTGCCGCTCGGTCCAGCGGTTCTGCTCGCGCAGCAGCGTCAGGAGGGCGGGATCCTGGCGGCTGTCGTCACGCCAGCCACCATAGGGATCGAGACGGGCTATCTCCCCCTTCATCAGTTGCGGGCGCTCGGGGATGAGGGGCGCGGCCTCCAGGGTTGCCTCAGGCAGGGGGGAGGCGGGTGCCGGCGTGGCCAGCAGGCTGGCCAGGATCAATAGGCTGTGCATCAGATCCCCACGAAGGTGTAGCGCAGGCTGGCACTCAGGGTGCGGCCGCTCTGGGTGAAGAGGGAAGCATCGGTCCCGGCTTCCAGCCCGGCCACATCCTGATAGCGGGTGTAGCGGGTGTCGAACAGGTTGTCGAGCTTGAGGTTGACCTTGAGGGCGTCGGTGACCAGCCAGTCGGCCGTCAGGGCGAAACTGAGCCAGCCGGCACTTTCGAGGCAGTCCCCCTGGCGGCCGGTCAGGCTGTTGCCGCAGGTGGGCACCCGGCTCATGGCGGCGGCATAGTCCGCCTGAATGCCCAGGCTCCACTCATTGGCCTGATAGCTCAGACGGGTGTTGCCCTCGAGGGGCGTCAGGGTGCGCAGCGCTTCACCTTTGTTGTCCTCGCCATCGACCCAGCCGAGTTTGGTGGCGAGCTCCCACTCCTGGGTCAGCCAGTAGCTGGCGGCGAGTTCGGCCCCCCAGGTTTCGGCCTTGGCGACGTTGCGATATTGGCGCAGGATGACGCCATCGCTCAGGCGCAGCCCCACCTCGCGCCAGTCGATGAAGTTGTAGTAGCGGTTGTAGAAGAGCGCTGGCTTGATGCTCCAGTTGTCCCCCTCGCCACTCAGCCCCCACTCGATGCTGTGGCTGGTTTCCTCCTTGAGCCCGGTATTGGCGATGATCTCGAAGGGCGGCAGGGCGAAGTAGTGGGGGATATTGCCGTACACCTTGTCGTAGGAAGGCGCCCGGAACCCGTTGGCATAGCTGAGCCAGCTGCGCCACTGGTCGTTGAAGCGGTAGCTGGTGGCCAGGCTCGGGGAGAGGTGCCAGCTGTGGTTGCTGTCGTGGCTGCCGTCCAGCGGCGTGAGCCACTGGTGATCCATGCGCAGGGTGGGGGTGAACTGCCACTGGCCCAGGCTGGCCACGTCGCCGAGCCAGACTCCGGCCCTGTCGGTACGGGCGCGGCTGAAGGGGGCGGACTGGCCGGGTTGGGGAATGCCGGCCTCCAGACTCAGCTTCTCCACCGGCCGCTCGTGGGTGGTGCGCTCGAGCTCGATGCCGTAACTGAGCTGATGGGCGAGAGGGCCGGTGGCGAGATCCCGGCGCACATCCAGCTCGGTACCGATCCTGTCTTCGGTGAAGGTGGCGAGTTCCCGTTCGCTGCGATAGCGCGGATAACCGCTCAGCAGATCGTTTTGCAGCAGGCTGCGCTTGTTGGCGGTGTTTTTCGAGTGATTGCCGTAGGCACTCCAGGTGAGGCTGTCAGCCAGTATTGTGTCGAGGTTTCTCGCTTCCCAGGCCAGCTTTCCCCCCTGGGTGCGTTGGCTGCCCTGCTCGTGGTACTGGCGCACCTGCCACTTGCCATCGGGCTGGGGCACTTCGCGCGGCCCCTGATCCCGCTCGGCGTTGTCCTCGAAGTAGTCGAGTTCGAGGCGCAGCAGATGATGTTCGTTCAGCTGGATGCGAGAGCTGGTGGAGGCGCTGAGGCCATCCAGATCCGCCGGGATGCGGCTCTCGTCGTAGTTGGCGGTCTCATGTCCCTGCCAGCCGGAGAGGCGCAGCAGGTGTTCGGTATCCCGTATCCGGGCGGCGCCGGTGGCGCTCAGCTTCTGCTTGTCACTGCTGCCATCGTGCAGCACCTTGCTGCTGAGATAGGCATCCTGGCCCTGAAGGTAATCTTCCGGCTGCTTGGTGCTGATGACGATGGTGCCGCCGATGGCATCGGAGCCATGGAGGGAGGAACCGGCTCCCTTGGCCACCTCTATCTGTTTGACGTCGTCGAGATCGAAGCTGAAGCGGCCCACCTTGTCGTTGAGGTCGTCGGCGCCAAAACCGTCGCTGACCCGCACCCCGTCCTTGATGATGAGCACCCGGTTGCCGCCCATGCCGCGGATGATGATGTTCTGGGGGCGGCCGGCGGAGCCGGTCACCGAGACGCCGGGTTCGTTCTTGAACACATCGGTGAGCTCGGTGGCAACCTGGCGATCCAGATCCTCCTCCGTGATGACGGTGATGGAACCGGACACGTCGGAGAGCTTCTGCTCGATGCGCTGTCCCTTGACCACGATGGTTTCGCGCCCCTTGAGTTCGGGGTGCATGTCCGTTGTGTCGACCCCGGCGGGATCGCTGGCAGCCAGCGCCGTACCGGACAGCAGCATGGGCCAGTAGTGAAGAAGTCGAATTTTCATATTTGAGAATAATTATTATTTAAGCCTGAGGGCGCGGATTATTGCAGAGGGAGTCAAGCAGATCAATAAATGACAATCATTATCATTTTGTTTTTATGATATTGATCGAATTGAATTTTTTGAGAGATAAATCAGTAAGGTGGTGGCATACGTTTGCGAATGACGCCATGAGAAACAGGAGTATGGGTGTGGTGCGGGCAAGAAAAAGCCCGCCATAGGGGCGGGCTCAAGGAGGTGTGCTGGCGCTGATCAGGGGGCGCGATAGAAGCGATTGAGCTCGTTCATCACCTGGATCAGGGTGCCCATGTCCGGGGTGCCGTGCTTGATGGGGCGATAGGTGTCGCGGTCCAGCAGCTCGAAGTCCCCCTGCTTGTTGAACTGGGTGATGGTGTTGCCCTGATAGATGGCGAAGTCATTCTGATCCCCCGCCAGCAGCCAGGTGCGTGTACTGGCTTCGAACAGGTTGCGCCCCGTGCTGTAGTCACGATAGGGGTTGCGTACACCCAGCATGTTCTTCATCAGGGTCGGTACCAGATCCAGGTGGCTGCTCGCCTGCGCCTGGGGCGCAGGTTCGGCACCAGGCCAGGCCAGCACCAGGGGGACCTGCACCTGATAGGTCGAGTAATTGCTGCCATAGCCCCAGCTGTTGCTCTGGGTCTCGTTGAACTCCTGACCGTGGTTGGAGGTGACCACGACGATGGTTTGCTCATCAAGCCCCTGCAATTGCAGTTGGGTCAGCATCTGCTCCAGCAGTTGATCGGTATAGAAGACCGCGTTCTTGTAGCGGTTCTCCAGCTTCTGCAGGTTCTCGGGCCGATAGGCAGTGGCCGGGTTGAAGCGGGTCAACTCGGGCTGGAAGGGACCCTTGATGCTGGCGGGCACCTGATAATCCCCCGGGCTAGAGAGATAGACCAGAGAGAACCAGGGTCTGTCCGCGGTGCGCGTGCCAAGCCACTGCTGCCAGTCGTCGATGAGCCTGCGGTCATCGGTCTGGCGGGAGACGAAGACCTGTTTGCGCAGACCCGCAAGCAGACTTTGGCGATACTGCTTGGCATCTTCCAGTGCACCGAACAGGCCGAACTGGTAGTCCTGACGCAGCATCTCGTCGAACAGCACAGGGGGGCGCTTGTCGGCCCGGATGTCACCGTAATAGTGGCCGGGCAGCCCGTAGAAGAGGCTGAACATCCCCATGGCTTCATCATTGCCACCACTCATGTGCTGGCGGAAATTGAAGTGGTTGTCCGCGTAGCGTTGCAGATTGGGCATGTTGATGTTGTTGAGCATGTCGGCTCGCAGGGAGTCGACCACCACCACCAGCAGGTTCTTGTGATCGCTGGGTGCGCTCACGCTGAGGGGGCGCAAGGGATAGAGCAGACGGTGCTCAGCGCTTCCCTGATCTTCGGCCTTCTTCTCATACTGCTCGAGGTCGAGCCAGCCATGCTTGGCCAGGAAGCTCCTGGCGGTCATGGGGTAGGAGAGGGGGAAGTTGGCGCGCTGCATGGTGATGGGTTGATACAGGGTCGCATCCGCCCAGCTGTTGACCAGATGGGTCAGGATGAAGCAGACCAGCAGGGCCAGCCCCACCTGATTACCATACTGGCGGCGTTTGCGCTTGTTGATCTTGCGCCACACATAGGCCGACAGCAGCAGTTGCAGCAGGAAGATGGCGGGCACCGCCACGAAGATGATGCTCCAGATAGAGCCCTCTTCGGTCTGCGCCTGATCCAGCAGCAGTTGCCACACCTGGCCATTCAAGTGGAACTTGAACAGCTGGAACACCTGGGTGTCGATAAGCAGCAGCACCAGCGCCAGGGTGGCGATGATGGATGAAATGAAGCGCAGCGGCTTCTCCCTGGGCAGGATGAAGCTCAAGGGGAAGATGGTCAGCAGATAGGTGACGAAGCTCAGGAACGAGAAATGACCTATCCAGCTGATGACGAGATAGGTCACGCCGAGCGTGGTCGATGGCCAGCTGATGGCGCCCAGGTAACGGGTCGAGATCAGCATGGCCAGGATGATGTTGAAGAAGGAGAACCAATGCCCCCAGGTGATCAGGCGAGAGACATTATCGCGATAGGGGTTGCCGGTTTCGACCATAATGATCCATCTGCTTGAAAAACATCAAAGAATGCGAAGAAACTCAGTGCGCATCGTGGCGATGGCCCACCGAGGCGGTGAGTGCCTGGATGAACTTCTCGGTGATCGCCTGGCGCTGGGCCGGGGCCATGCCGTTGATGATGTTGGTGGTCAAGTTGCCAAGGACCATCAGACTGAGATCCACCGGTGCCTTGTGTTTCTCCAGGGCGGTGATCAGGTCGTTCATCAGGGCGTCAAACTGCTCGTTATTGTACTTTGATACGATGGGCATAATCTTGGGTTCACCTCGGTTCAAAGCGCCTTATAATACTTCACCCTTTCGGCTAACACTATGGCTTTGTGACATGAGTCTCGATATCGACAAGATCATTCTTCACTCCCTGCGGGCGGGCAACGATGGCCAGCCCCACGCCGATACCCGCAGCCAGACCCTGCCTGCCGACGAGGCGGTACAAGGGCTGATGGCGGAGCTGCATCGCATCTATAACGGCAAGGGGGGAAAGGGCTTTGGCTTCTTCGCCGATCCCGAGGCCGCCGTCGCCGAGCTGGCGGAGGGGGAAGACGCCCCCAAGCAGCCTTCCCCCGCCTTTCGCATCGCCCTGGAGCAGCTGCTGGCGGAGCAGACCGAGTTCGTCCCCTTTTCCGTCAACCTGACCCAGATGCTGGTCAAGCAGCTGGTGGAGCATGCCCTGGACGAGCAGGGGGTGTTGCTGATTGCCAAGTACAACTATGTGGGGGTGGATTACCTGATGATCGCCCTGCTGGAAGGCAAGGAGAGCGTCACCGTGAGCGAGGCGCTGGAGCTGCGCCACATCCAGTACCTGGATATCGGCAAACTCAATCTGGTGGCCCGCATCGATCTCACCGAGTGGAAAACCCAGGGGGATTCGCGTCGTTATATCACCTTCAGCAAGGGCCGGGTCGGTCGCAAGCTGGGGGATTTCTTCATGGATCTGCTGGGGGCCCGGGAGGGCATGGATGCCAAGATCCAGAACAAGGGGTTGCTGCAGGCGGTGGACGATTACTGCGACA
This sequence comes from Aeromonas sp. s9, assembly GCF_040907765.1. Lineage (NCBI taxonomy): Bacteria > Pseudomonadati > Pseudomonadota > Gammaproteobacteria > Aeromonadales > Aeromonadaceae > Aeromonas > Aeromonas sp. s9. Next base: position 64,520 of record NZ_JBFOCK010000065.1, on the reverse strand, counting down.
GCCGCCAGCTCGAACCGGCCGAGCGCAATGACTACAAGAAGCAGGTCTTCAAATATTGCACCGAGCAGGCCAGCGCCGGCGAGGAGATCGAGATCAAGGAGCTGTCGGCGGAATTGCCCGGTGATGGGGACCTCGATTTTTACAGCTTCATCGGTCAGGAGTACGAGCTGGAGGAGCGCTTCCCGGCGGACCGTTCCACCCTGCGGGGCTTGACCAAGTTTGTGGGCTCCGGTGGCGGCCTGACTCTGAGCTTCGAGCAGAAGTTGCTCAACAGCCGGGTCTTTTACGATCCCCAGACCGACACCCTGACCATCAGGGGAGTCCCGCCCAATCTCAAGGATCAATTGCTGCGCCAGTCGTAATGTGATCCAGCCGTCATTTCTTGCAAAAAGGCACCGGAGTCCGCTCCGGTGCCTTTTTATTTAAGGGGGTGATGTAGATGGAAACCACCTCAGTACTTTTGTTAACACATTGAACAAAATATCGGGAATGAAAGGGTTTTCAGTGGGGTGAAATCCCTTTCAATGACGTAAATTGATTTCCTTTCTGTAATTTAATTTCCATATCTTGGCAAAAATATGGGGATATCCCTTCCTAAGTCGCTGAAATAAGAAAATGTTTTCATAACTTTCTGGAAGAAAATACGTAATTGCATTTCAAAAATGCGAGGCGTGTCATGTGAGGCATTGACTGCTTGGGATAATATGCATCTGCACACAATGCTCTTACAGCGCGGAACTAATACAAGGAAAGGCTCATGAAAAAGAAATTGCTGTCATCCCTGATCGGTTTGGCTACCTTGGGCGTGGCCTGCTCTGCCACTGCTGCCATTGATGAAGGTCAGCTGACCATCTGGATCAACGGTGACAAGGGCTACAACGGCCTGGCCGAAGTCGGCAAGAAGTTTGAAGCCGAAACCGGCATCAAGGTCACCGTCGCCCACCCGGATCAGGTTGAAGTCAAATTCCAGCAAGCCGCCGCCACCGGCAACGGCCCGGACATCTTCTTCTGGGCTCACGACCGTTACGGTGAGTGGGTCAAGTCCGGTCTGCTGGTTCCCGTGACCCCGAATACCGCCACCAAGGCCAAGTTCGAGCAATTCGCCTGGGATGCCATGACCGTCGATGGCAAGACCTATGGCTACCCGGTCGCGGTAGAAGCCGTCAGCCTGATTTACAACAAGGATCTGTTGCCCAACCCGCCGAAGACCTTCGAAGAGATCGCCAAGATCGACGAAGACCTGAAGAAAAATGGCAAGCGCGCCATCATGTGGGCCTATGACACCCCCTACTTCAGCTACCCCCTGGTGGCTGCCAACGGTGGTTACGCCTTCAAGAAGACCGCCACCGGCTATGACGTCAAAGACACCGGCGTGAACAACGCAGGTGCCAAGGCCGGCGTCGGCTACATCTCCGAGATGATCAAATCCGGTCACCTGGAGAAGGGCATTGACTACGGTGTGATGGACGCCAAGTTCAACAAGGGCGAAGTGGCCATGATGATCAACGGTCCCTGGGCTTGGAGCAACCTGGACAAGAGCGGCATCAAGTATGGCGTAGCCCAGCTGCCGACCCTGAAAGGCAAGCCCGCCAAGGCCTTCGTTGGCGTACTGGGTGCCACCATCAACGCCGCCAGCCCGAACAAGGATCTGGCCATCGAGTTCCTCGAGAACTACCTGCTGACCGATGCCGGTCTGGCGCCGATGAACGCCGACAAGCCGCTGGGTGCCGTGGCCCTGAAGTCCTTCCAGAAGACCCTGGAAGCCGACCCCAACATCAAGGCCACCATGCTGAACGCCCAGAACGGCGAACCGATGCCGTCCGTGCCCGAGATGAGCCGTTTCTGGTCCTCCTTCGAAACCGCCCTCAAGAACATCACCTCTGGCCGTCAGGGTGTTGACGAAGCCCTGGATACCGCTGCCAAGCGTATCGTCCAGTAAGCATGCACTACCCGGGAGGCCTTCGGGCCTCCCACTCTCTCAATCTCTCTTGGCGCAATAAAGGTTAATTGGCATGGAAGTAGTACCTTCTATCGAATCCTATGCCGGTCCGAAGAAAGACAAGTACGTCTGGCTGAAATGGACCATGGCGGCACTGATCGCAGTGCTTAATGGTTATGCGGCCGTGATGATGTATGCCAGCGGCGAGTGGGTATTTGCCCTGCTCGATCTGGTGGTCGTCTCCGTCGGTCTCTATGTCTTCATGAACAAGAAGACCTATGCCCACCGTTATATTTTCCCCGGTGTGGCAGGCATGGTTGTTTTTATCATCTTCCCTCTTGCCTACACGATCGGCATCGCCTTCACCAACTATTCGGGATCCAACTTGCTCTCCCTTGAGCAGGCACGGGATTACCATCTGAAAAAAACCTACAAGGTGACCGGCGGTGAATTCGATTTCACCCTCCTGGGTGGTGAGAACAATCAGTTTCAGCTGCTGCTGAAACAGGACGACCAATCCTTTATCAGTCAACCCCTTACCTTGCTGAACAACAAGGCGCGTACCCTGGCCGCCCGTGAAGGACGGGTCCGTGACGAGCCCCAGGTTGTTCAGTTGCAACCCCTGGCCGGGGAGGCGACCGACAAGGCGGCACCCATTCGTGCCATCGTCGATCACCGCACCCACCTGAGTGCCCTGGATGTGGTACTGCCCGAAGGCAATATCCATCTGACCCTGAGCAGCCTGCGCAAGTTCGCCGCCCAGAAACAGCTCTATACCCAGCTGGTCGACGGCGCCGTGCTCAAGTCCGGCGTCATGATCAAGGACAGCAACCTGCTGCGTGACAACCAGAGCGGCGAGCTGATGCAGCCCAACGGTGACACCGGCTTCTACCAGTACATCGATGCGGAAGGTCACTTCGTCGGCAAGGGCATTGCCCCCGGTTTCGTGGTGAGCGTGGGTTGGAAAAACTTCATGCGCATCATGACGGACCCGGGTATCCAGAGTCCCTTCATGCAGATCTTCGTCTGGACCGTGATCTTCTCCGCCTGTTCGGTGGCGTTCACCCTGGCGATTGGCATGGTGTTGGCGTGTCTGGTGCAGTGGGAGCAGCTCAGGGGGCGTGGTTTCTACCGGGTCATGCTGATCCTGCCCTATGCGATACCGGCGTTCATCTCCATCCTGGTGTTCAAGGGCTTGTTCAACCAGAACTTCGGTGAAATCAACCTGTTCCTGGAAGCGGCCTTCGGCATCAAGCCGGACTGGTACACCAATCCCTTCCTGGCCAAGGTGATGATCCTCATCGTCAACACCTGGCTCGGTTACCCCTACATGATGATCCTCTGCATGGGCCTGCTCAAGGCGATTCCGGAAGATCTCTACGAGGCGTCCGCCATGGACGGGGCGGGGCCGGTACAGAACTTCTTCAAGATCACCGTACCGCTCTTGATGAAGCCGCTGACACCGCTGTTGATTGCATCCTTTGCCTTCAACTTCAACAACTTCGTACTTATCCAGTTGTTGACGAACGGGGCGCCGGACATCATCGGGGCCACCACGCCGGCCGGGACCACCGACTTGCTGGTGAGCTACACCTACCGGATCGCGTTCCAGGGCTCGGGTGGTCAGGACTACGGTCTGGCCAGTGCCATCGCCACCGCCATCTTCCTCATCGTGGGTGCGCTGGCCTTGCTCAACCTGAAATTGTCCAAAGCCGACAAGCAACTGTAAGGAGGCTTCAACATGGCAATCGTACAACCCAAATCAGTCAAATACCGGGTGTGGGCAACCCACCTGGTGATGTGGGGCTTCCTGGCACTGATCATCTTCCCGCTGATCATGGTCATCGCCATCTCGTTCCGTAACGGCAACTTCTCGGTGGGGGAGATCATCCCCACCAATCCGACCCTGGATCACTGGAAGCTGGCGCTCGGAATGTCCATCACCAACGCCGATGGCAGCATCACGCCGCCGCCGTTCCCGGTGCTGACCTGGCTGTGGAACTCCATCAAGGTGGCGGGCATCACCGCCCTGATGATAGTGGTGCTCTCCACCACCTGTGCCTACGCCTTCGCCCGTCTGCGGTTCCGTGGCAAGTCCACCATCCTGCAGGGCATGCTGATCTTCCAGATGTTCCCGGCGGTGCTGGCACTGGTGGCCATCTACGCGCTCTTCAACAAGATCGGTGACTACATCCCCTGGCTGGGTCTCAACACCCACGGCGGCCTGATCCTGGCCTACATGGGGGGCATTGCCCTGCACGTCTGGACCATCAAGGGCTACTTCGAGACCATCGACTCCTCCCTGGAGGAGGCGGCGGCCATCGATGGCGCTACTCCGTGGCAGGCGTTCCGCCTGATCCTGCTGCCCCTGTCGGTGCCAATTCTGGCGGTGGTGTTCATCCTGGCCTTCATCGGCTCCATCACCGAGGTGCCCATGGCCTCCATCCTGTTGCAGGATGTGAACAATCTGACCCTGGCGGTCGGGGCCCAGCAGTACCTCTATCCGCAGAACTACCTGTGGGGTGACTTCGCCGCAGCCGCCGTGCTGTCAGGCTTCCCCATCACGGTCGTCTTCCTGCTCGCCCAGCGCTGGCTGGTGGGCGGTCTGACCGCAGGCGGCGTGAAAGGTTAACGGTTCATGGCCGGGGGAGCTGGCTCCCCCCGTCATCACGATTTGCAAAGATTCAAGAGCGGAGCTCGACATGGCTGAAGTAGTACTCAACAACGTTCGCAAAAATTACGACCCGGCTGTCCACAAGGACACCCTGCGCAGCATCAACCTCGACATCAAGGAAGGGGAGTTCATCGTCTTCGTCGGCCCGTCCGGCTGCGGCAAGTCCACCCTGCTTCGGATGATCGCGGGTCTGGAAGACATCACCAGCGGCGAGCTGACCATCGGCGGGCGCTACATGAACGACGTGCCGCCGGTGGAGCGCAACGTGGGCATGGTGTTCCAGTCCTACGCCCTCTACCCGCACATGAACATCTACGAGAACATGGCTTTTGGCCTCAAGCTCAAGAAGATGGACAAGGAGAACATCCACAAGCGGGTGATGCGCGCCGCCGAGATCCTGGGTCTCGAGCCTTTGCTGGACAGAAAGCCCAAGGCCCTTTCTGGCGGTCAGCGTCAGCGGGTGGCCATCGGCCGCTCCATCGTGCAGCAGCCGCAGGTGTTCCTGTTTGACGAACCGCTGTCGAACCTCGACGCCGCCTTGCGGGTCAAGATGCGTATCGAGATCGCCAAGCTGCACAAGGAGCTCAACTCCACCATCATCTACGTGACCCACGACCAGGTGGAGGCCATGACGCTGGCCAACCGCATCGTGGTGCTGAGCCCGCTCAAGGGCGAGGCGGCCACCAACCTGGAGCAGTTCGGCACCCCCCTCGAGCTCTACCACAACCCGGACAACAAGTTCGTGGCGGGCTTCATCGGCTCCCCCAAGATGAACTTCCTGGCGGGCGAGCTGGTGGAGATCGGCGAGCAGGAGTGCGTGGTCAAGCTCACCTCCGGCGATACCGTGCGTGCCCGGGTGGATGCCCGTCGCGGCGCGGTGGGTGACAAGGTGGAGCTGGGCATTCGCCCCGAGCACCTGGTGCCGCTGGGTCATGCCCATGCCGACAGCCGCGTGAGCGGCGTGGTGCAGGTAGCCGAACACCTGGGGGCAGAATCCTTCGTCTACATGGACGTGGATGGTCACGACTTCACCGTCAAGGCGAGCTCCGACATCGACGTGGCCACCGGCCAGGAGTACAGCGTCGGCATCCCGGCCGAAGCCTGCTACCTGTTCGATGCCAAAGAACAGGCGTTCCCGCGCACGGCCAAATATATCCGCGCCTGAGAGGGCGAGAGTGCCAGGTTTTCCTTTCTATACGTTCAATGCCTTTTGCCGGTCGCAAGACCGGCTTTTTATTGCCCGTCATCCGAAGCCCGGGTTCCGGCCAGCGGGGGCGGCTGGCCGGAACCCGTCACTGCCCGTGCTTGTCTGACTCGAGGGCGGCGGTGACGTCCGGCACGAAGTGCTGGCTGGTGAGCGGCGGGCGCTCATACCCTTCGGTCTTGATGGGAGGCAGGGTGATGGGCTCGTAGTGGATCGCCTCGTAGGGCACATTGCCAAGGAGGTGGGAGATGCAGTTGAGGCGGGCGCGGCGCTTGTCGTCGGCGTCCACCACGAACCAGGGGCAATCCTCGGTATCCGTGTAGGTGAACATGTCATCCTTGGCGCGGGAGTATTCCACCCAGCGGGAGCGGGATTGCAGATCCATGGGGCTGAATTTCCAGCGCTTGATGGGAGTATTGATGCGCTCCTTGAAGCGTTTCTCCTGCTCTTCGTCGCTGACCGAGAACCAGTATTTGATGAGGGTGATACCGGAGCGGATCAACATCCGCTCGAATTCGGGGCAGGCGCGCAGGAATTCGCGATACTCGTCGTCGCTGCAAAAGCCCATCACCCGTTCGACCCCGGCCCGGTTGTACCAGGAGCGATCAAACAGCACCATCTCGCCCGCCGAGGGCAGGTGCGCCACGTAGCGCTGGAAGTACCACTGGGTACGCTCCCGATCCGAGGGGGCGGGCAGGGCGGTGACCCGGCAGACCCGGGGGTTGAGGGGCTCGGTGATCGCCTTGATGACGCCCCCCTTGCCCGCGGCGTCGCGCCCCTCGAACAGCACCACCACTTTGAGCCCCTCCTGCTTGACCCACTCCTGCAACTTGACCAGCTCCTCCTGCAGGTGGGCGAGGTGATGTTCGTAGGTCTTCTTGTCCAGACGGGGGCGTTTCTTGCTCTTTTCCTTGGCCATCATCCTCTCCTTGGTGACTCCTCGTTGTGAGTCTCTCCAGCTTGCACCAGGCGGGCACCCCTGCCAAGGGTGGCGTGTTACACTGCCGCCTCATCAGCCGCTGGCAACAGAAAAACAGGAAAGCCAGTTTCATCGCCGCTGGCAACAGGAGAAAACATGAAGCAGTTTATGGAGATAGCGGGCCGCCGCATGGCCTATCTGGACGAGGGGCAGGGTCCGGCACTGCTCTTTGGCCACAGCTACCTGTGGGACAGTGCCATGTGGGCACCGCAAATCGAGGCCCTCAAGGGGCAGTATCGCTGCATCGTGCCCGAGCTTTGGGGTCACGGGGATTCCGATGTGCTGCCCGAGGGGCCCTGCACCCTGGCGACCCTGGCCCGGGATCACCTGGCGCTGCTTGATGCCCTTGGCATCGACGAGTGCGTGCTGGTGGGGCTCTCCATCGGTGGCATGTGGGGCGTGGAGCTGGCGCGCATGGCGCCTGCTCGCCTCAAGGGCCTGGTGCTGATGGACAGCTTCGTCGGCCTTGAACCCCAGATCACCTGCGAGCGCTATCTCGGCATGCTGGCGATGATCGAACAGGTCGGCGCCGTGCCTGCGCCCATCGCCGATCAGGTGGCGCCGCTCTTCTTCGCCCATCAACCGGACGCGGCCCTGATGGCCGGTTTCAAGGCACGGCTGGCCCAATGGCCCGCCGACAAGGTGGCGAGCCTGGTGGCGGTGGGGCGCAGCTTCGTGACCCGGGAGGATCGCATCGACTGGCTCGAAGAGATGAGGCTGCCCGCACTGGTGATGACGGGGTGCGAGGACAAGGCTCGCCCTGTGCTGGAGGGGTATCTGATGGCCGAGGTGCTGGGGTGCCCGTTCAGGGAGATCCCGGGGGCCGGTCACATCTCGACCTTGGAGAACCCCGCGTTCATCAACCAGGCGCTCGCCGAATTTCTCGCCGAAGTGGCAGGGTGACGCTGCGCCGGATAGCCGTAAAAAAGGAGCCATGGGCTCCTTTTTTGTTGTCCAGTCCGGATGGGGCTACCAGATGTAGCCCACCCCGAAGCCTGCATAGAGTTCTCCCTGATGCTGGACGATGGGGCTGTCCGCGATGTCGTCGTTGTAGCGCTCGTAGTTGATGCCAAAGCCGCCAATCCAGTTGGCGCTGAAGCGATAGCTGCCGATGAGAGAGACCATGGGGGAGAGGGTGGTGCCCGTGTTCCACGCCGGCCTGTCCGCCCTCGCTTCGTCTTGCGAGACACCGCCGAAGTAGTAGTTGGCGAGGTTGTGGCTGCGCAGCATCACGCCGGCTCCCGGCATCAGCAGCAGGGGACCGCGGATGATGGGGAAGTTGGCCCACAGCATCAGCTCCTGACCGTTGCTGGTGCCGGTCACATCCGTGGTGGCCCGCACGCTCCAGAGGGCGTAGGGAGTGATGAGATCGGCCCCGAACCCCGCTTCGAACTGCCCCTTGCGCTTCTCCATGCCATGGAGGAAGTGGGCGTCGTCCGGGTCCATGTTGCCAAAGCGCATCCGGCCGAAGGCATAGGTCGAGAGGTTGCCATCCCGGCTGAGGTAGTAGCGGGCCCGATCCCCCAGATACATCAGGTTGTCACCAAAATAGAGGGCCCCCGGGATGGGCATCAGGGTATCGTCCTGGTGCTGGTAACGGGCCTGACCGCCGATGACGGCCCCGCCCAGCACCAGCCCCTTGGGAATGGGGCTGTCAGGACTGTCGCTGGAGAAGGCGCTGAGGGCCCCGATATCGAGGTCTGCCCGGACGGGAGAACAGAACAGCAGTGCCAGAAAGGCACCCAGAGAGGCATGGCGCAGGGCAGGGACTGGGGACATGACAGATCCTTGTCGGTGGGTGGGCGTGGGAACGAATCAGACCGGCGTAGCAAGTCAAACGGATGTCGGTTTTCAATTAAACCCGACAAGGCAAGCATGAGCCAGCGTCACGGAGGTGCTGCTGGTGGCCGGTATCTGGAAGGGGCGAGACCCGGCCTCGCCCCTTGCCAGGGTCAGGGGGCGGGGCGGGGGAGATCTTCCCGCTTGGGCCAGGCATTGAGCACCGCTTTGACCAGGGTGGCGAGGGGAATGGCGAAGAAGACGCCCCAAAAGCCCCACAGACCGCCAAACACCAGCACGGCGATGATGATGGCCACCGGGTGCAGGTTGACCGCCTCGGAGAAGAGCAGGGGGACCAGCAGGTTGCCGTCGAGGGCCTGGATCACGAAATAGGCCACCATCAGCCAGGCGAAGTCGGGGGTCAGCCCCCACTGGAACAGGGCCACCATGGCCACCGGCACGGTCACCGCGGCGGCACCGATATAGGGGATGAGCACGGAGAAGCCCACCGCGACCGCCAGCAGGGCGGAGTAGCGCAATCCCATCAGGGCGAAGGGCACATAGGTGGCGATGCCGACGATGACGATCTCGATCACCTTGCCGCGGATGTAGTTGATGATCTGGTCGTTCATCTCCACCCAGACCCGGTTCACCAGGGTGCGGTTGCGGGGCAGGAAGCGGCGCAGGCCTCCCATCAGCACCTGTTTGTCCTTGAGCATGAAGAAGACCATCAGGGGCACCAGGATGGCGTAGATGAGGATGGCCACCACGTTGATGAGGGAGCTCAAAGAGGCGCTCACCAGTTGTTCGCCGCCGGTCAGGATGCGCTGGCGAATGTTGTCGATGATGGTTTCCACCAGGCTGACGTCGATGATCTCGGGGTATTTTTCCGGCAGGGTGCGCACATAGTCCTGGGCATGGGCCAGCATGGCGGGGGCCTCCTTGGCCAGGTTGACCCCCTGGCTCACCAGCGTCGGGATGAGGCCCAGCAGCATCAGGGTCGTCACCGTGATGAACAACAGCAGGACCAGGCTGGTAGCGACGGTGCGAGAGAGGCCGCCTCGTTGCAGGCGACTCACCGGCCACTCCAGCAGATAGGCCATCACCAGGGCCACCAGCAGCGGTGCCAGCAGATCCCCAAACAGCCAGAGCACGGCAAAGCAGAAGACCAGCAGCAGGAAGAGGGTGACGGCATCGGGGTCGGAAAAACGGGTCTGATACCAGCGCTTCAATACATCTAACATCGAGGCTTCCTTGAATGGCGGCTCACGGGGTGGGTGGCATGGGCTCGGGGGCGAGCAGGGCGTCCCGAGGGGGACGGGCAACGACGAGCAGCAGGGAGAGGCGGGCAGCTGACTCTTCCCGGGTCTGGACATGGTGACCCTGACGGCGCAGATAGGCGGGAATGTCCTGCCGGGAGCCTGCATCCCCGAGCTGGATGCACACGGATTGACCGGGCCGGGCCTGGCGCAACCAGAGCTTGAGCCGGATGAGGGGCTCGGGACAACGCCAGGGGGTCAGGTCGAGCTGTTCCATGAGAACTCCATCTCGTGCGTGGCGGTCATTATGGCCGTGATGAGAGCATGAAACAACGCTTGTGGGCCTTGAATGGCAAGGGTATTCTGCCGATGCCCGCTGGGGTCTGATTGGAGATAGAGATAACGTGGCACGTTTTTCCCCCCTGATAGCATCGCTTCCCCTGTTGGTCACCCTGATGGGGGCGACCTTCCACGCCCAGGGGAGCAACCAGTTGCCCGACATCGGTACCGCCGGGGTCGCCGCACTGCCCATCGAGCAGGAGGTGCGCTATGGCAACGCCTTCATGCGTTTTGCCCGGGCGGGCCTGCCCATCATCGATGACCCCGTGCTCAACGAATACATCGACGATCTGGGCCAGCGGCTGCTGACCAATGCCGACGGGGTGCGCTTCCCGTTCACCTTCTTCCTCATCAACGATCCCAGCATCAACGCGGCGGCCTTCCTCGGTGGCCGGGTCAAGGTGCACACCGGCCTCTTCCTTTACGCCGAGAGCGAGAGCGAGCTGGCCTCGGTACTGGCCCACGAAATCACCCACGTGACCCAGCGTCACATCGCCCGTTACATGGAGGCACAGGCGAGCAGCTCCGCCATGACCCTGGCCGGCCTGGTGGGCTCCATTGCACTCGCGGTGATCAACCCCACCGCTGGCATCGCGGCCTTGCAGACCACGCTTGGTTTGTCGATGCAGTCGGCCATCAACTACACCCGGGACAACGAATACGAGGCGGATCGCATCGGCATGAAGACGCTGTATGACGCCGGGTTCGATCCCATGGGCATGGCCAACTTCTTCCAGAAGCTGGCGGCGGAGTACCGCTATGCCAGCAAGCCGCCGGAGATGCTGCTGACTCACCCCCTGCCGGAGACCCGGATCAGCGAAGCCCGTGCCCGGGCCGGGAGCTATGGCGCGCGCGCCCTGCCGCCGAGCCTGGACTTCTGGCTGGCCAAGGTGCGCATCCAGGTGCGCTATGGCACCGAGACGCCCCAGGCGCTGCTCACCTACTTCGACAGCCGCCTGCAGAAGGGGGATTACCCCCTCAAGGATGCCGCCATCTATGGCAAGGCGCTGGCCCTGTTGCAGCTCAAGCGCACCGACGAGGCCGACACCCTGATGCAGGAGCTGGCGACCCGTCACCCGGAGGATCTCTTCGTGGTGGATGCCCTGACCGACATCGATCTCGCCAAGGGGCGCAGCGCCCAGGCCATCGCCAGACTGGAGCGCTTCCGCACCCGGATGCCGGACAACGAGGTGGTGGTGGTGAACCTCGGCAACGCCTATCTGGAGGGGGGCAACTACAAGAAGTCCATCGCCATCCTGGACCCTTATGCCCGGGAGCACGACGAGAACAGCCTGGCCTGGAGCCTGCTGTCGGACGCCTACCGCAAGGCGGGCAGAATGACGGACCTGCACATGGCACGGGCGGAGACCCTTTCCCTGCGCGGGGACTATCAGGCGGCCATCGACGAACTGATCGTGGCGCGGGGCACCACCAGCGACAAGCTGACCCTGGCCCGCATCGAGGCGCGTATCACCCAGCTGGAGCGGGCCAAGAAGGATCTGGACAGCCTCAAGGGCTGAGTCCGGAGCGGGTTGATGGCAGGCGGGGTGCTCCTTTGGGGGCACCCCGCCTTGTTTTGCAGGCTAAAATAGGGCCTTTCATCGGTTTCAACGCATCTTGATGATGAAGAAATGAGAGTGATGGATGGCTCTGCTATGGGGCGCTCGCCACGCGGCGTTTTATCTCGGCGAGCTTCTGTTCGTCCAGCTCCCCCACCAGGGTCTCCAGCAGCGTGCCCCTGGCATCGAGCAGATAGCTGGTGGGCAGCGCCCCGGGCCTTGGGAACGGGAGGCGGGCGTCGTCATCCGGGATCATCAGGGGAACCCTGATGGCGTGGCGCTGTGCCAGCTCGGTCAGTTCGGCGGGGGAGGCGGGGTCATAGTTGATGGCGATCACCCGGATCTGACCTTCCTGGTGCAATGTTGCCAGCAGGGGCATCTCCCGCAGGCAGGGGGCGCACCAGGGGGCGAAGTAGTTGACCAGCAGCGGCTTGCCACCGAGATCCGCGAGGCTGACCTTCTTTCCCGCGCCGTCGGTGAAGTCGGGTGCCGGGCTGCAGGCCCCCAGCAGGGTTGCCACAATCAGCCAACAGATCCGTTTCATTTCCATAGCCTTCCCGCTTACCCTGACCATCCGTTTCCCCTACAATAGCGCCATTTCTTGTCCCATCTTGCGATTAATCAGGGAGTTATCATGAGCGAGACCCAAATCTACCACAATCCGCGCTGCTCCAAGAGCCGTGAAACCCTGGCCTTGCTGGAACAGCACGGGGTCGCCCCCGAGGTGGTGCTCTATCTGGAGCAGGCCCCGAGCGAGGCACAGATCCGCACCCTCCTGAATCAGCTTGGCTTCACGGATCCCCGACAGCTGATGCGCACCAAGGAAGATCTCTACAAGGAGCTGGGGCTCGGCGAGGTGAGCGGCGATGACCTCATTCGTGCCATGCACCAGCACCCCAAGCTCATCGAGCGCCCCATCGTCATCAAGAACGGGCAGGCCCGCATCGGCCGTCCGCCCGAGCAGGTGCTGGAGATCCTCAAGTGAGCACCCGCTTCGCTCGCCTGCTGACCCTGGCCGGTTTTTTCGGCCTGCTGGCCTGGGTGCTGCTCTGGCACCTCTGGCTCTCGCCCCACCCGGATCTCGCCCCCTGGCTGTTGCCGGTGATCTGGACGGTGCCGCTGCTCTTCCCCCTCAAGGGCATAGTGCAGGGCAATCCCTACACCCACGCCTGGGGCAATTTCGTGCTGATGCCCTACTTCCTGCACGCCCTGACCCTGATCACCACGGATGAGGGGGAGCGGTGGCTGGCGGTGGTGGAGCTGGTGCTCACCACCCTGGCGTTTGTGGGCACCATCTATTATGCCCGCCTGCGCGGCCGCGAGCTGGGGCTGAGTATCCGCAAGAAGGAAGGCTGAGCCCCTCCCTGTCCGCCTGCTGGCGGGCAGGGTATGTGTCTGAAACCGACGCAAGCCAGCGAATGGCATCTGGCGGTATCGCCCCGAAGTGGCTTGCTTATCTCTTTGATTAATTTATGGATATTGATCGCTGATTGGCAGGGTAGCACCTCTGTTGACAGATCTGTCACCTGGTTTGCCAGCCTCAGTCAGCCCCTGTTATGCAAAAAGGGGTATGCTTGTGTTTTCAACAGACTCGAGTGATCCATATGACAATCCTGCGTTCCCCCCTGTTGCACAAGACCCTGCTGGCCCTGACCGTCTCCCTCTCCGTCAGTTCCCTCGCTGATGCCTGTACCCGCGCCGTCTATCAGGGGGAGGGAGCGCTGGTGGTGACCGGTCGTACCATGGACTGGCGCAGCGCCATGCCGACCAATCTCTGGGCGCTGCCCCGTGGCATCGCACGGGAAGGGGAGGCCGGTGCGCACTCCATGACGTGGACGTCGCGCTACGGCTCCGTGGTGGCGGCAGGCTTCGATGCGGGCACCGCCGACGGCATGAACGAGAAGGGGCTGGTGGCCAACCTCCTCTATCTGACCGAGTCCGAGTATGTGACCCCGAGCGACAAGGATCCGCGCAAGACTCTCTCCATCTCGCTCTGGGCCCAGTACGCGCTGGACAACTTCGCCACCGTGGCCGAGGCGGTCGAGGCCCTCTCCAGAGATGAATTCTATGTGGTGACCACCCTGACCCCGGATGGCAAGCCGGGCCAGCTGCACCTCTCCCTCTCCGATGCGAGCGGCGATTCCGCCATCTTCCAGTACGTGGGGGGCAAGCTGCAGATCTACCACGACCGCAGTTATCAGGTGATGACCAACTCGCCGACCTTTGACAAGCAACTGGCTCTCAACGACTACTGGGAGGAGATTGGCGGTCTCACCATGCTGCCCGGCACCAACCGCTCGGCGGATCGTTTTGCCCGCGCCTCCTTCTATATCAAGACCCTGCCAAAGACCGACCAGGCCAACGAGGCGGTGGCCGGGGTGATGAGCGTGATGCGCAATGTCTCGGTACCCATGGGGATCAGCACCCCGGATCAGCCCAACATCTCCACCACCCTGTGGCGCAGCGTGGCGGATCAGCAGCATCGCCGCTATTACTTCGAGCTGACCCATCTGCCCAACACCTTCTGGGTGAGCATGGACAAGCTGGATCTCGCCGCGGGGGCCCCGGTGCGCAAGTTGCCCCTGACCGAGCAGCAGCTCTATGCGGGGGAGACGGCGGAGAAATTCGTCCCGGCCAAGGCGTTTCGCTTCCTGCCGGCCAGCCCCAAGGCCTGAGCATTCCCCCGATGACAACGCCCCGCTCGGGGCGTTTTTTATGGTGGGGATGAGGTGGCCGTGCGGTGGGCGGCGATCTGCGCCTCGCAAAAGCGCATTAGCTCCGGGTAGAAGTGCAGGAAGGCGTGCTCGGCCTCGGTCCAGCGAGCCTGATCCAGGGCGTGGAGCGCCTCCCCGAGCGGCACGGGGCGGCGCAGCCGACGACCGATGCCGTTGAGGGCCGCCCCCACCCCTTCCCGGTACTGGTAGGAGGCCAGCCAGTCCTGCTCGGCCATGTGCCGCAGGGCCATCGGCAGGCCCTGTGGCAGGCTGTGATGATCCAGGAGAAGTTGACCATAGCTCTGCGCCAGAAAGCGGGGCAGGGGGGCTGCGCTGAACCTCTGCCAGTGCTGGCTGAGCCAGTGATCGTAGAGCATGTCCACCACAATGCCGCCGAAGCGGCGCCAGGGGGGGGCGAAGCTCGCCACGGCGGCCCGATGGGCCGGGTGGGCATCGGTGAAGGCGTCTATCTTGCGGTGCAGCCAGATCCCCTCGTCGAAGTGGTCAGCCAGACCCGTCGGCAGCGGGCCCTTGATGAAGTCCCCCAGCAGGTTGCCGGTGAGGGAGCTGCCGGTATGGGCCGCCAGATGGAGGTGGGCGAGAAAATTCATGGGATGGAGCTCGCGTGCCTGGGCGTGAACGGGTGATCCGAGCCTAACGAATCGTGGCCGGATTGACCATGGGCAGGATGTTTCATCCCCAAGTCCCCTTGCCGGGCAAATTTGAGGCGTGGTAAGGTGCTTGCCATCTTTGTCACAGGACGCGACAAACCATCATGATGCGCAAAGCCAGAGGCTTTTTTCTGGCCTTCTATTTCAAGCCTTTCTATCTCTCCGAGTGGTTCGACGAATAGGTCGAGGCCCCGGAGCAGTTCGTTGACACCCGCCGATCATTGATACCCGTCGATCTTTGATGCCCATGGCGGCGTAATCCTGCTCATCCGCGTTTTGCCGTTTGTTAGCCATCGCTTGCCCGCGCTTGCGATGCCTTGACCGCGCCTGTGCGCTTTCTATGTAATGGAGTACTCATGATGAAGACCACACTGACCCTGTCAGCCCTTGTTGCTGCCTGTCTGCTCGCTGCCCCCGTCACCGCCAAGGAGTGGAAGACGGTACGCTTTGGCGTGGAGGGGGCCTATCCCCCCTTCTCATGGACCGATGCGTCCGGAGAGATCAAGGGATTTGACATCGATCTTGCCAACGCCCTGTGCCAGCAGATGGCTGTCAGGTGCGAGCTGGTGGCCCAGGATTGGGACGGCATGATCCCGGCCCTGCTGTCGCGCAAGTACGACGCCATTATCGCTGCCATGTCGATCACCGACGAGCGGCGCAAGAAGGTCGACTTCACCGAGAAATATGCCCACATTCCCAACCGCTTCGTGGCGGCCAGGGGCACCGAACTGACGCTGACGCCGGAAGGGATGGCGGGCAAGCGCATCGGCGTGCAGCGGGCCACCACCCACGACAAGTACCTGACCGACAACTTCGGCTCCAGCATCACCATAGTGCGTTACGGCAGTGCCGATGAAGCCTACCTCGATCTGAAGGCGGGACGGGTGTTGGCCCTGCTGGCCGACGCCTCGGCCATCGAACAGGGGTTGCTTGGCAAGGAAGGGGGCGACAAGTTCGACTATGTGGGGCCGGCCCTGACTGACCGTCAATGGTTTGGCGACGGCATGGGGATCGCGGTGCGCAAGGGGGATCCGGATCTCAGGGCCAGGCTGAACGACGCCATCAAGGCCCTGCGCGCCAACGGCAAGTATCAGGAGATCAACCGGAAGTACTTCAAGTACGATATCTATGGCGGTTGATGGGTAACAGTCGGAGGGAGCCTGCTCCCTCCTTTTTCATGCAGCAAGGAGAGACCCCATGTTGACCCTGATCGAGGGTGCGCAGATCCATAGTCCGGCCCCGCTCGGCCAGCAGGATTTGCTGGTGGCGGATGGCCGAATCGCCTGGATGGGCAAGAGACTGACGGTTCCGGCTGACTGGCCACTGACGCGGGTGGACGCTGGCGGCCGCTATCTGGTGCCCGGACTGGTGGACCCGCTCGCCCATATCGCGGGAGGGGGCGGCGAGGGAGGCTTCGGCTTTCGCACGCCGGAGCTCTCGGCAAGGGAAGCTCTGGCGGCGGGGGTTACCACGCTCGTGGCGGCGCTCGGCACCGACAGCCTGACCCGCAGCCCGGCCCAGGTGCTCGGCAAGGTACGCGAGTTTCGCGCCGCCGGGGTGAGCGCCTTCATGTACACCGGCTCCTACCACCTGCCGGTCAAGACCCTCACCGGCACGGTGGAGTCGGACATCATGCTGATCCCCGAGGTGCTGGGGGTGGGGGAGGTGGCCATCAGCGATCACAGGTCCAGCGCCCCCACCCACGACGAGCTGGCGCGGCTGGCGAGCGAGGCGCGGGTGGCCGGGCTGTTGTCCGGCAAAAGTGGCGTCAGCTTCTTTCACCTGGGGGATGGCCGCGGGGCGCTGGCGCCCCTGCGGGCCCTGCGCGATGACACCGACATCCCGCTTCGCCAGCTCTACCCCACCCACTGCAACCGCAATCCCTGGCTCTTTGCCGAGGCCATCGAGTGGGGTCGGGCAGGTGGCTGGGTCGACCTCACCACGTCGAGCTTCCCGGATCTGCTGGATGACGGGGAGCGGCTCGCGGCCGACGCCCTGGTGGCGTTGCTGGCGGCGGGCGTGCCCGTGGATCGCATCAGCTTCAGCTCGGATGCCAACGCCAGTCTGCCGCGCTTTGACGGCGAGGGGCGGCTCATCGAGCTGCGCTGCGGCCAGATAGGGAGCCTGTGGCAGGAGGTGGTGGCGGCCTGCGGCAAGGGGGTGGCGCTGGAGACGGCACTGGCGGTAGTGACGGCCAATCCGGCCAGGGCGCTGGGGCTTGCGAGCAAGGGTACCCTGGGGGTAGGGCAGGATGCGGATCTGCTGCTGATCGATCCTGATACGTTCGCCATCGAGCGGGTGATGAGTGGGGGGCGGTGGCGCACCTGAATACCGGCGCCTGTCATCCAGCCCGTTCAGTTCATAAACAAAAAGCCCGGCAGCAGTGCCGGGCTTTGTCGTGCCATGGGGTTCAGATGGCGAGAAACCCCAGGATCAGAATGGGGCCGAGCAGGCTCAGGATAAAGCCGGAGACGATGGCCACCGGCACCACCTGGATGCCGCCGGATTTCTGGATGACAGGCAGGGTGAAGTCCAGCGCCGTCGCGCCGCCGTAGCCGATGGCGGCGCTGGGGTGGCGGCGCATCAGCACCGGGATGATGAGGATGGCGATAAGCTCGCGCCCCAGATCGTTGATGAAGGCGGCGGAGCCCAGCACCGGGCCCAGCTTGTCCGCTACCAGAATGCCGGAGAGCGAATACCAGCCAAAACTGGAGCTCATCGCGAGGCCATGGGCAAAGGGCATGCCGAGCAGCTGGGCGGCCAGCAGGCTGCCGAGCCAGCTGCTGAGGATGACGGTGAGCGCGATCTTCATGCCCCAGGGGTTGAGCAGGATCTGGCGCAGGCGCATGCCGGAGTTGCGCATCTGGATGCCGATGAGCAAGAGCAGCAGCATCAGGGCCCACTCGCTCAACTTGTCGATGGGCAGGGCGCGCAGGTCCACCACCAGCCCCAGCAAGACGCCCCCCAGCACCACGAAACAGAGCTGGAGGGATTCCCACAACAGGTGCAGCTTGCTCGGCATCTTGCCGTCGCTGGCCTCGTGGGTGGGGGGGCTGCGTTTGTCCAGCCACCACAGGGCCAGCAGGTTGCAGAGGGTAATGGCGGCGAGCATCACCCCTGCCACCTTGAAGATCACTGCCAGGTTGCTGCCCAGGTTCTCCACATAGGCCAGCCCCAGCCCCATCAGGAACAGGATGAGGTAGACCATCTTGCCCAGGGACTGGTTGACCAGCTTGATCAGACGGGCGGAAGAGAGGGGAACCAGATAGCCGATCACCAGCGGCAGCAGGATCAGCAACACATTGAGCAACATCGGGGCCTCGATCACAAAACGTGGAAAAACGGCACCTTATCACGACTTGTTGCACCTGTGTCACGGATCTGTGCATCAGCATGGCCCATACGGGACTTTTTTATCATATTGTTGTGTTTTTTGATGACAGTCAGCTGTGCACGCAAACAGAGAAAGAGGGCCACATCACCTGAAAAATCAATTTCATCCCCATGAAATGACGAGAGAAGGGGAATCTGCCCGGGTGAATAAAGTCCTTTTGGGTGACATCTGGCGGATATGGTGAAATATGCTTGCTACCAGTGCGCTGCGGGTATAAAAGAGCGGTAGGGAAGGTGCGACAAAAAATGGATTTTATGCAGACAAAGTGCTGAAAAATACTCAATGGGCCAATAAAAATACAGATAAAACACCAAATACCTCGGTTCTGTATTGTTTTTTCACTACCTCAATGATATTTTCGCTGAAGGTTGCCATCGGTTAACGTTTTGTTAAATGGACGGTGGTGGAGTCACGCCGAAGCGGCGTCTAGGGACAGACAAGGTTGTAATGGATGAGCGACGTTGCCGCACTGGAAGTTCGTGATCTGCACAAGTATTTTGGCACCCACGAAGTGCTCAAGGGCATCGATATGACGGCCCACAAGGGGGATGTGATCTCCCTCATCGGCTCCTCGGGTTCGGGGAAGTCGACCTTTCTACGCTGTATCAATCTGCTTGAAACCCCCTCATCGGGCAGCGTCTCCCTCCATGGGGAGTTGATCCGGATGAAAACCAGCCGTTCCGGCGAACGCCTGCCGGAAGACATGCGCCAGGTGGAGCGTATCCGCAGCCGGTTGGCCATGGTGTTTCAAAGTTTCAATCTCTGGTCCCACATGACCATCATGCAGAACATCATCGAGGTGCCCATCCAGGTACTCAAGGTGCCCCGTGCCGAGGCCATCGCCAAGGCGGAGCATCTGCTCAACCGGGTGGGGCTGTGGGAGCGTCGCGACTATTATCCCGGTCACCTCTCCGGCGGTCAGCAGCAGCGGGCCGCCATCGCCCGGGCGCTGGCGGTGGAGCCCGAGGTGATGCTGTTTGACGAGCCTACTTCGGCCCTCGACCCTGAACTGGTGGGGGAGGTCCTTGGCCTGATGCGCGAGCTGGCGGAAGAGGGGCGTACCATGATGGTGGTGACCCACGAGATGTCCTTCGCCCGCGACGTGTCGAACAAGGTGATGTTCCTGCACCAGGGGCGCGTGGAGGAGGAGGGCAATCCCAAGGAGATCTTCGCCCATCCCAAGTCGGAGCGATTCAAGCAATTCATCTCGTCCATCTATTGATGGACGGGATTCAATTTCAACCATCCGTACTTTCAACGATCGACGTGTTTATCAAGGAGAGATACATGAACAAGCTGATGCTGGCGACTGCCGTGATGACGGCCCTGTGTTCCGGTAGCCTGATGGCCAAGGAGTGGAAAGAGGTCCGGATCGGGGTGGAAGGGGCCTATCCCCCCTTCTCCTGGACCGAGCCGAGCGGCGAGGTGAAAGGCTTCGACATCGACATCGCCAACGCCCTGTGCGAAGAGATGAAGGTGAAGTGCACCCTGATCAAGCAGGACTGGGACGGCATCATTCCGGCGCTGCTGTCGCGCAAGTATGACGCCATCATCGCCACCATGGACATCACCGAAGAGCGCAAGAAGAAGGTGGACTTCACCCAGAAGTACCAGCACATCCCGGCGCGCTTCGCCGCCAAGAAAGGGACCGAGATCCAGCTTGACAAGGCCTTCATGGACGGCAAGACCATCGCCGTGCAGCGTGCCACCTCCATGGATACCTACATCACCGACAACTTCCCCAATGCCACCATCAAGCGCTACGGCACTGCGGATGAAGCCTACCTCGATCTGAAATCCGGCCGTGTCGACTACGTGATGGCCGACTCCGCCGCCATCAGCGACGGCCTGCTGAAGAAGGAAGGGGGCGATGCCTTCGAGTTCATCGGCCCGAAACTGACCGATCCCAAGTGGTTTGGCGAGGGTGCCGGCATCGCGGTGCGCAAGGCTGACAAGGATCTGAAAGAGAAATTCAATGCCGCCATCCTGGCCCTGCGTGCCAATGGCAAGTACAAGGAAATCAACGACAAGTACTTCGACTTCGACGTGTACGGCGAGTAAGCCGACGTCAGGCGAACAACGACAGGTTGATCCCGTCAGTAGTCATCGGGCCCGTTGCCTTCCGCTGGGAGTGACGGGCCCGATTGCGATGGAGCTGCATTGCATATGTTTGATTTGAAAGGATACGAAACCTCTCTGCTGGAGGGGGCCTGGATCACCCTGGAGGTGGCGCTTGCCTCCCTGCTGCTGGCCCTGGTGCTCGGCATGCTGGGGGCCCTGGCCAAGCTCTCTCCCTACAAGTGGGCACGCGGCATCGCGGCGGCCTACACCACCGTCATTCGCGGCATCCCGGATCTGGTGCTGATGATGCTGCTCTTCTTCGGTGGCCAGGTGCTCATCAACGGGATCTGCACCTGGGTCAACGAGGCCTACAACAACCACCTGCTGGCGAGCAACCCGAACCAGGAGTGGGTCTCCCTGCTGCCCGATTACATCGACATCAGCCCGTTTGCGGCCGGGGTCGCCACCATCGGCTTCATCTTCGGCGCCTACATGACCGAGACCTTCCGCGGCGCCATCCTGGCGGTGGACAAGGGGGAGCTCGAGGCGGCCCGTGCCTTCGGCATGCGGGCAAGCCAGGTCTTTGTGCGGATCCTCTTTCCCCAGATGATGCGCCACGCCCTGCCCGGGTTTGGCAACAACTGGCTGGTGCTGCTGAAAACCACGGCCCTGGTCTCCATCATCGGGCTCGATGACATGGTGCGAAAGGCATCGCTCGCGGCGGGCTCGACCCAGCAGCCTTTCACCTTCTACATGGCGGTGGCGCTGATCTTCCTGGTCTTCACCGCAGTCTCTACCTCGGCGCTCAAGTGGGCCGAGCGTCACTACGCCATCAAGACGAGGTAAGCCATGGATTTCTCGATCATTCTCAAGGAGTGGCCCACCTACTGGGAGGGGCTCTATACCACCATCTGGCTGGTGGCCGCCTCGCTCATGCTGGGGCTCATGCTGGCGGTGCCCATGGGCATACTGCGCAACAGCCGCAACTGGTTGATAAAGGGGCCAATCTGGGCCTATATCTACTTCTTCCGTGGCACCCCGCTTCTGGTGCAGCTCTTCATCATCTACTACGGTGCCGCCCAGTGGGAGTGGCTCAAGAACAGTGCGGCCTGGTCCCTCTTCTCGGAAGCCTGGTTCTGTGCCCTGCTGGCGTTCACTCTCAACACCGGTGCCTACACCGCCGAGATAGTGCGTGGCGCCGTGATGAACATGTCCAAGGGACAGATAGAAGCGGCAAGCGCCTTCGGCATGACCCGCTGGCAGACCCTCACCCGCATCATCCTGCCCAACTCGTTTCGCCGTGCGCTGCCGGCCTACAGCAACGAGGTGATCTTCATGCTGCAGGGGTCGGCGGTGGCGGGCATCATCACCATCGTCGATCTGACGGGGGCGGCGCGGATCATCAACTCCCGCTACTACAGCCCGTTCGAGGCGTTCCTGACCGCAGGTCTGCTCTACATGCTGCTCACCTTCGTCATCGTCTGGTTGTTCAAGAAGTGGGAAGCCCGCTGGCATGCCCACCTGCGCCCGCGCAGCGTCTGACTGCCAGCAGAGAAAAAGCCCGCAACTGCGGGCTTCTTTTATGGACCACGGGCAGGCTCAGCGCCCCAGGTACTCCCTGTCGAAGAAGGTGTTGACCCAGTGGGGGCGATAGACGGCGAGCAGGGTCATGGTCATGCCGTTGAGGAGCGCCTCGGGGAAGAGCAGCAGCGGCCAGATGGAGAGGTAGTCGGCGCTGATGGTGTGCCAGGAGTAGGTGCCGCTCACCCCCATCAGCAGGGCGCTGGCGATCACCTTGGCCGAAATGCTCAGCGCCCCCCCGAGAAATGCCGCCACGAACAGATAGACGAAGAGGTGGCGAGGCAGCCAGGCCCAGCTCCCCAGAAACAGTAGCCAGCTGGTGGCCACCGGCAGGGCGACGCCGATGAGGGCTTGCCAGCCAATGTCGGCTATGGGGATGACCCCGAAGTAAGCGAGGAGCAGCAGGGTGAGGCAGGGGGCGAGCAGGGCGAGGCGCCAGCCCAGCAGCAGGGTCAGGCTGGTGAGGCCGAGAAAGTGGATCTCGAGCCCCTCGTGCAACCCGGCCCGCAAGGTCCACAGCGGTACCAGCACGATGGCGCCGCCGAGGCAAAGATGCTGATAGAGCGGGTGGGCGCCAAGGGTGCGCAGCAGGGAGGCGTTCAGACTGAAGGCGAGCAGCACCAGCCAGAGCAGGAGGGCGGCGACTTGTCCTTCACTCATGAGCGGTTCCCCCGGATGCGGCTGTCGGTGATGGCGCCGTGGCGAATGCCGGCGCAATGAAAAGAGGCCGCCCTCTGCCGGGCGGCCTCCTGTCTCAATACTTCACGTTGGGGTGATACTTGCCAAGGATGCCCTGGACCCTGTCCATGGTCTCCTTGCTGGGGGGCTTGATGCCGACCAGATCGTAGGTATCTCCCAGCACGTCCCACTTGTGCTTGCCAAGTTCGTGGTAGGGCAGCAGCTCCACCTTCTCGACGCACTCTCCCAGCTCGGCGATGAACTGGCCGAGTCCTTCTGCGCTCTCGTCATCGTCGGACCAGGTGGGCACCACCACGTAGCGGATCCACATGGTCTGGCCGCGGGAGGCCAGGTAGCGGGCGAACTCCAGGGTGTACTTGTTGCTGACGTGGGTGAGGGGAATGTGCTTCTCGTCGTTGATCTGCTTGATGTCGAGCAGCACCAGATCGGTGTTGTCCAGCACCCGGTCGAGCAACTCGTCGTAGTGACGCACGAAACCGTTGGTGTCGAGGCAGGTGTGGATCCCCTGTGCCTTGCAGGCGGTGAACAGTTCGGCGATGAACTCCTGCTGCAGCATGGCCTCGCCGCCGGAGGCGGTCACGCCACCGCCGGAGGCATTCATGAAGTGGCGATAGCTGGTGAGATCCTTCATCAGCTCGGGCACGGTGACCTCGCGGCCGCCCTGGGTGTCCCAGGTGTCCCGGTTGTGACAATACTTGCAGCGCATCAGGCAGCCCTGCATGAACACGATGAAGCGGATGCCGGGGCCGTCGACGGTCCCGCAGGTCTCGACGGAGTGGATCCGGCCAATGATGTCGGTAGTGCCGGTGTCGCTGGCTTCAACGGTCGGGATCCGCTGCGTGCCGGGGGTGGCAGGTCCCTTGGATTCAACGGCGGGGATCCGGTTAATGACTGACATAGACGACTCCAATGGTGCGGACAAGGTTCGAGCGGTCGTTATTTTATGACAGAAAGCCCTATAAATCCTACCAGTTTAGCCCGCAGGGGTGGCACCCAGCAGGCTCTCCAGTGCCTTGACGGGGAGCGGCCGACTGGTGAGGAAGCCTTGATAATGCTGGCATCCCAAGGCCTTGAGCACGGCGAGCTGCTCCTCTTCCTCCACTCCTTCGGCGGTGACGGTGAAACGAAACACCCGGGCGAGATCCAGGATGGCCTTGACGATGGCCTTGTCCTGTTCGCTGTGGACCAGGGTCTGGATGAAGCTTCTGTCGAGCTTCACTTCGTCGGCGGGCAGATCCCGCAGATAGGCCAGGGAGGAGTAACCCGTGCCGAAGTCGTCGATGGAGATGAGCAGGCCGAGGGCCTTGAGCTGGCGGATCCTGGCGATACTCTCCAGCCGGTTTTCCAGCACCACGGACTCGGTGATCTCCAGCAACAGGCGCGACGGGGGCACCCCGGTGTCCCGCAGTATGTACTCCACCTGCTGCACGAAACCGGCGGTGTGGAACTGGCGGGCGCTGACGTTGACCGACAGATGGGGGATGGCGAGACCGTTGTTGAGCCAGAAGCTGTACTGGGCGCAGGCGGTCTTCATCACCCAGTAGCCTATCTCCTGGATCAGGGTGGTCTCCTCGGCGATGGGGATGAACTCCCCGGGTGGCACCATGGTGCCGTCGGCCTTCTGCCAGCGCAGCAGCGCCTCTATGCCCGAGAGCGTGCCGTTGTCGACCCGGTATTGGGGCTGGTAGTGCAGCACCAGCTCGTTGTTGCGCAGGGCATCGCGCAGCTGGTTGTTGAGAGAAAGCTTGCTCTTCTCTTTTTCCGCCATGGCTTCACTGAAGAAGATATGGTTGCCCTGGCCCGCGCGCTTGGCCATGTGGACGGCGGTATCGGCCTGCTGCATCAGGACAAGGTGATCCTTGTCGTCATCGCTGAACAGGCTGATCCCCACGGAGGCGCTGCAGTGCAGCTTGTGATCGCCGATGTCGAAGGGGGCACGGAAGATCCCCATCAGCTCCCGGGCAAAGTGCTCCGCCAGGATCTTGGCGGTGATATAGCCCTGGCCCAGTGCCGTGAAGAGCAGGGCAAATTCGTCACCCGAGGTGCGGGCGAGCACCAGGTTCTCCTGGGGCAGGGACTTGAGTCGCACCACCACGGCCTGGAGCAGCAGATCGCCGCAGGCGTGACCGAGGGAGTCGTTGATGGATTTGAAGTTGTCCAGATCCAGCAGCAGCAGGGCCCCCCACTGACCACTCGGGGCCTGCAGGGTGCGCTGCATGATGTCGGTCAGGCTGCGCCTGTTGTAGAGATCGCACAGGTCGTCGTAGTAGGCGAGGCGCTCGATGTGGCGGGCGGTCTCCTTCTCCTGGGTGATGTCGTGGAAGCTGCAGACGAAGTGGCTGATCTCCTCCTCCTCGTCCTTGACCCCGCTCACCATGAGCCGCACCGGGAAGAGGTGTCCCTCCCTGTGCAGGCATTGTTCCTCCCCGAGCCAGTATCCCTGCCGGTTGACCGCCGCGATCACCTCCTCCTTGAGGGTGTCGCCATAGTAGGTGGGCCTCAGGGCGTCGATGTGCAGGCCCAGCATCTCCTCGCTGGCAAAGCCGGTGATGCGGCTGAAGGAGGCATTGACCTTGAGGATGATGCCCCCGTGATCCATCACCAGCAGGCCGTCGTGGGTGTTGAAGGCCACTTCGGCCAGGCGCAGGGCATCGTCATTGGCCAGGCGCTGCAACTCGCTGGCGGCCCGCTCGCGCTGTTCGTAGAGGACGTCCAGCAGGGGCGCGGGATCGGCCAGGGGGGTGGCGAGCAGCAGGGTGAGCTGCCCCAGGGGGAGACCGTTTGGCCCCGGGAAGGGGATGCCGACATAGGCCTTGGCGTCGAGGGCCAGCAGCAGGCTGGACTGGGGATAGCGCAGGGCCAGATCTTCCACGTAGAGACTCTGCCCGTGCTGGAAGATCTCCCGGCCCGGGCCGATGTCCATGGGCATGGGTTTGACGACGGCGAAGGCATCCCCCTCCACCACGCAGCGGGGAATGAGCCAGAGATCCTGACCGCGAGGCTGAAACTCGCCGATCCAGCCCCTGTGGGCACCGCTCAGGCCCATGGCCCAGCGCAGCAGGGCGCGGCAGTAATCGTTGCCGGTCAGGTTGGCAAGCCCGGGTGGGGGCGCGAGGTCCGGGGCGTCGGTCGCCACGGGGTCCGGCTGCCAGTGGCCGAGCAAGCGGGCGCAATGACGCACCAGTTGCAGGGTGTCATCGCTGATGAGGGTGCTCTCGGCATACTCCAGGCTGAGCACGCCGATGAGCTTCTCCTGCTCCAGCAAGGCGCCGTCCAGGCGGGAGCAGACATTGGCATCGGCCAGATAGTAGTGCTGGCTCAGCATGGGCTGGTGGGCCGCCTCCGAGAAACTCAGGGCGCCCCGGGCGCGCAGGGCCCGGATGTAACGGCTGTCTCCGCGAATGGCACCGAGCGCGTCCACCCCCAGGGTGAACACCGGGGTCAGCTGTTCGCCGCCAAGGGCGCCATGGGCCTGGTAGTGCCAGAGGATCAGGCGATCGGCCCCCAGGCACTCCTTGAGGCTCTCCAGCATGGCGTCATACTGCAGCTGGCTGGCCATCTGGCTCAGGCGCGGCAGTTGCAGGGACAGGCTGGCGGCGCTCTCCTGGGACTGGGTCTGCAGGCAGATGAGCCAGAAGGCGTCCTGCTCGTGGGAGAGGGAAATGTGCCAGAGGAGGGCGTCAAAGCGCAGCACCAGCTTGCCCCCCTTGCCGCTGGCCAGCCGCTGCTCGATGGGCTGGCGCAGGGCGTCCGGCAATTGGGCCGGCCAGGCACTGCGGGGCTCGTCGAGCCAGTGGAGCGGCGTCTGCATCACATCGGTCAGGGCGACCAGCCGTTGACTACGGGTATCCAGGCGGAAGAACAGGGGCGCCTGGCTGGCGGTCGGAAGATGGCTGAGCGCGGTAGACGACATGAACTGACACTATCCTGTTGAGCAATTGTCGGAGGGCAAGAATACTGCAAATCCGTGGCAAACAAAATTTCATTGAATTCTAAATTAGATAAGTCTAATTTATTGGTCATTTCCTGTTGAGTGGAGTCTTGCAGATGAAACGGATCCTGATTGTGGGTGGTGTGGCCGGGGGAGCGTCCGCCGCCGCCCGTGCCCGCCGTTTGAGCGAAGAGGCGGAGATCGTGATGTTCGAGCGGGGCGAGTTCGTGAGTTTCGCCAACTGCGGTCTGCCTTATCACATCGGGGGGGATATCCCGGATCGGGATGCCCTGCTGCTGCAGACACCGCAGAGCTTCAAGCGCCGGTTCAACGTGGATGTGCGGGTGTTTCACGACGTCATCGAGATAGACAGGGCCGGCAAGAGCCTGCTGGTGCGCAACCTGCTGACCGGCGAAGAGCGGCGCGAAGCCTACGATGTGCTGCTGCTGAGCCCGGGCGCTGCCCCCATCCGGCCTCCCTTCCCCGGCATCGACAGCCCGGGGGTACACACCCTGCGGAGCATTCCCGACATGGATCGCATCCTGGCGGCGCTGGCGCACGACAAGCCCCGCCACGTCACCGTGGTGGGGGGCGGTTTCATCGGGCTGGAGATGATGGAGGCGCTGCACCAGCGCAAGCTGGATGTCACCCTGCTTGAGCTCTCCGATCAGGTGATGGCGCCGGTGGATAAAGAGATGGCCAACCTGCTCCATGCCCGTATCCGGGAGGAGGGCATCGATCTGCGCCTGCGCACCGGCCTCGCTGCCATCGAGAGCCTGGAGGTGCCTGCCGAGAAGACCGCCGCCGTGGCGACCGCCCAACGGGGTGGACTGCGCCTGACCCTGAGCGACGGCTCTCATCTCGACACCGGCCTGTTGATCCTCGCCATCGGCGTCAAGCCCGAGACCCTGCTCGCCGCCAAGGCGGGGCTGGTGCTGGGACCGCGGGGCGGCATCAAAGTGGATGCCGGGATGCGTACCTCGGATCCCTTCATCTTCGCGGTGGGGGACGCGGTGGAGGAGACCGACTTCGTCACCGGCGAGTCCGTGCTGATCCCGCTGGCGGGCCCCGCCAACCGCCAGGGACGCATTGCCGCCGACAACATGCTGGGGCGAAGCGAAACCTACAAGAAGACGCAAGGAACCGCCATCTGCAAGCTGTTCGATCTGGCGGTGGCCAGCACCGGCCTCAATGAGAAGCGGCTGGTGCAGTTGGGATTGCCGTTCGAGAAGGTCTATGTCCACCCGGGCAGCCACGCCGGCTATTATCCCGGCGCCCACCCGGTCAGCCTCAAGCTGCTGTTTGCCCCCGATGGCAAGATTTACGGCGCCCAGGCCATCGGTAAGGATGGCATCGACAAGCGCATCGACGTGCTGGCGGTGGCCCAGCGCGCCGGTCTCACCGTGTTTGATCTGCAGGATCTGGAGCTCACCTATGCGCCGCCCTTTGGCTCGGCCAAGGATGTGATCAACATGGCCGGGTTCGTGGCGAGCAACCACCTGAAGGGGGACACCCTGCTCTGCCACGCAGCCGAGGTGCAGGCTCGCCACCCCCATCAGCAGGTGGTGGATGTGCGAAACGGCCCCGAACTTGACAAGCTGGGGCGCATTCCGGGGGCGCTGCACATTCCTCTGGACGAGCTGCGCAGCCGTCTTGATGAGTTGCCCAAGGATAAAGAGCTGCTCATCAGCTGCCAGGTGGGACTGCGGGGTCACGTGGCCTGCCGCCTGCTGAGCCAGCACGGTTTTCGGGTCAAGAACCTCTCCGGCGGTTTCAAGACCTGGCAGACGGTGATCGCCGAGTAGATCCTCCAGGCTGAAATGGCCCGATTGATCACTCTGTATGCAAACGGGCCACTCCAGTGAGTGGCCCGTTTCTTCATCAGGGGCCGATGCCGCCCGACATGGCAGTTGGTGTTCCCGGGAGTGACGCTTTATTCTATTGGCTCCTGCGCTGCGGCGATCCAACCCGGGATGAACACCATGCACCTCTCTCTCTCCTGCCCCGTGACTCGTCTTCCCCGTGTGGCCTGGCTGGCGGCGCTGCTGCTGGCTGGTTGCGGCCCCGACAAGCCTGTCAGCCAGGAGCCGACGACTGACCCGATGGCCCGGCAGGAGGCGGGGGCGCCCGCCTCCGTGGTGCAGGCCAATGCCCGCCAGTATCGGGATGCCCCGGCGCTGGCGCTGGTCTTCTCCGGCCCATTGGCGCCCAAGGCAAACTGGCAGAGCTGGCTTTCTGTGAGTGAAGGGGGCAAGCAGGTGCAGGGGGAGTGGATCCTCGCCGACGATGGCCGCACCCTCTATTTCCCGAACGTGCAACCCGACAAACGCTACGAGGTGAGCCTCAAGGCTGGGCTGGGCCCATCCCCCCAGCGCTGGACCCTCAAGACCCGGCCGCTGGAGGCGGGGGCCTCCTTTACCGCGAGCGGCATGGTATTGCCGCTGCGCGACGAGCTGCGCCTGCCCATCAGCGCGGTCAATGTGGACGAGGTCAATATCGACTTCTTCCGGGTCGATGCGGAGTATCTGCCCCGTTTCCTGGCCGAGTATCGCCCCGGTGCCGGCATGGGCAACTGGGAGCTTGAGCAGATCACCAAGCGGGCCAAGCGGGTGTTCAGCGGCCGCTATGCGCTGGAGCTCGATGCCAACCGGCGCGAGACCCGCCTCATCAATGTGAAGGAGCCGCAGCTGGCGGAGGCCGGCGTCTACTTTGCGGTGATGTCGCCCCTTGGCAACTACGACTGGCGCAAGGAGACCACCTACTTTGCGGTGAGCGACATGGGGCTCAGTGCCCGCCGTTACCGCGATGAGCTGGAGGTGTTCGTCAGCTCCCTGGCCAGCGCCGACCCCCTCAAGGATGTGCAGCTCTCCCTGCTCGACCAGAAGGGCAACCGGCTGCAGGTGCAAACCACCGACCCCCAAGGTCATCGCCGCTTCGATCAGGTGCAGGGGGCTCGCCTGCTGCTGGCCGAGCAGGGCAAGCATCTGGCGGTGCTGCGCCTCGATGGCGCGGCCCTCGATCTCTCCACCTTCGAGCTCGGCACCCAGCCCTGGCAGGCCCAGCAGCTCTATCTGTTCAGCGGACGCGATCTCTATCGCCCCGGCGAGCGGCTCGACAGCGAGATCCTGCTAAAAGGGCAGGATGGCCAGCTGCTTCCTGGCATGGCGGTGGAGCTGGAGGTGAAACAGCCGGACGGCCAGCTGCTCGAACAAAAGCGCCTGCTACCGGACAATCTTGGCGCGGCCCACTACGGCCTGCGTCTGCCGGATGATGCGCCGCTGGGGCGCTGGACCATCAACCTCAAGACTGCCGCCGGCAGCCGTTTCGAGTGGCCTTTCCTGGTGGAGGAGTTTCTGCCGGAGCGGCTGAAACTGCAGCTTGGCAAGGGGCCGGATGGGGAAGTGACGAGTCTGGACGCCGCCCTCACCCTGCCGCTGCAAGGGGACTATCTCTACGGCGCACCAGCCAGTGCCACCAAGGCGAAGGCGGAGGTGAAGTTAAGCCGCGCCACCATGCCCTTTACCCAGTGGCAGGAGTTCACTCTGGGTGACGTGCTGCTCGCCGAGCAGACCAGGGATCTCGAGCCGCTGAATCTCACCCTGGATGTGCAGGGGCAGGGGACTTTTTCGTTAGCTGATGAGCTCGATAATGTGCGCGCGCTCGGGCCGCTGGAGGTGGCTTATCGGGTGTCGCTCTCCGAGCCCGGTGGCCGCGCCGTCAATCGCAGCCGCATCCAGTATGGCTGGCCCGCGGGCAGCCAGTGGCCGGCGCTCAAGGCCGACTTCGTGGCGGATCGGGTGGAAGGGGGCAAGCCGCTCCCCTTCCAGATCCTCAACCTCGATGACAAGGGCCAGCCGGTGGCGGGGGTGGTGAAAGTGCGCCTTATCAACGAGTACCGCGACTACTACTGGCACTACGCCGATGGGGAGGGGTGGAAGTATGAGTTCAACAGCCAGCCCTATCTGGAGCAGGAGCAGACCCTGCAGCTGGATGGCAAGGGGCCGACCCCGCTCACGCTGCCACTGGCGGCGGGCTGGTATCGATTGGAGGTGGAGAACAGTCAGGGCCATCAATCGAGCCTGCGGGTGGAAATAGGCAGTTACGCCTGGGGCGGCGGTGGCGAGCAGGCACGGCCTGACAAGATCGCCATCACCCTCGACAAGCGCGCCTATCAGGCGGGTGACAAGGCCAAAGTGACCCTGGTGGCCCCGCGCCCCGGCAAGGGGTTGCTGCTGGTGGAAGATGGCGACGGCCTGCGCTGGTGGCAGCGCATCGAGCTCAAGGGGGCCGGCAACGATGCCAAGGATGCCCGCGGCGAGTTCGAGATCCCGGTCAGCCCCGAGTGGCAGCGCCATGATCTGCATATCTCGGCCCAGATCGCCGCGCCAGACAGTGCCTCCAAACCGGTCGGCAAGCAGCAGGGGCAGAGCCTGCGTTCGGTCGGTCTGGTGCCGCTCACCCTGGATCGGGAAGCGCGTCGTCTGCCGCTTACCCTGAGCGCGCCGGATAAAGCGGTGCCGCTCACCCGACTGGCAGTGACCGCCACCTCCACCCCCAACAGTCAGGGGCGGGTGGTGCTGGCGGCGGTGGATCGGGGCGTGCTCAACATCAGCGACTACCAGCCCCTCGACCCGTTCGAGATCTTCTTTGGCCGCAAGCGCTTCGCCCAAGATTTGTTCGACAACTACGGGCAAGTGATCCCGCCGCAAGATGGCAAGCTGGCCCGCCTCAACTATGGGGGCGACCGTGCGCCGCTGAAAAAGGGCGGCGCGCTGGAGAGCCGGGTCGAGATCGCTGCGCTCTGGAGTGGCGAGGTGAGTTTTGACCAGCAGGGCAAGGCGGTGATCCCGCTCGAACTGCCCAACTTCAATGGCGAGCTGGCGCTGATGGCGCTGGCCTGGAACGAACAGCAAGTCGGTGAGGCCGAGCGTGCCGTCAAGGTGGTGGCGCCCTTGGTGGCCGAGATTGGCTGGCCGCGCTTTGGCGCCAGAGGGGATGAGACCCGGGCGCTGGTGCAGCTGCGCAACATGAGTGGCGAGGATCAGATCCTCTCCCTTGCCTGGACCCTCAACGGCGGGCTGAAAGCAAACGGCGAGCTGCCCCCCACCCTTGCCCTGAAAAACGGCGAGGAGCAGTGGCTGACCCTGCCGCTCACCGTGACTGGGGCAAGCGGTGTGGCAAGCCTACAGTTGGCGGCCAGCGGCAAGGATTTTGTCATCAGCCGCGACTGGACTCTGCCGCTACGCTCTCCCTGGCCGGCCGAGACTCGCCAGCGCTACCAGATGCTGGCTCCCAGCCAGCAGATGAGCTTTGCGCCAGCTGAGCTGGCCGGGCTGGATCGCGCCAACCTGCAGGGGCTGCTCAGTCTCTCCGGCACCCCGCCCTGGGATCCGGCAGCCCAGTGGCAGGCGCTGGCCGACTACCCCTACGCCTGTCTGGAGCAGACCTTGTCCCGTGCCTGGCCTTACTTGTTGACCACGGCGGATGAGCGCATCGCCTGGAGCAAACCCATCGAGGGCAAGAAAGCGGCGAGCGAGGCGGACGTGCAGCGCACCCTGCTGCAGCGGCTGCAGCGGTTGCAACTGCCAAGCGGCGGTTTTGGCCTGTGGGATGGCCGCTCCGACGAGGAGCAGTGGCTCACCGCCTATGCCGCCGACTACCTGCTGGCGCGCAAGGAGGCCGGCGACGCCGTGCCGGAGGCCATGCTCAATCAGGCGCTGAATCGGCTGCAAAGCTATCTTACCGACAGCCAGTATGGCGAGCGCTGGAGCAGTGCCCCCGAGCACAGCCGTCTTGCCTATCAGGCTTACAGTGCCTATGTGCTGGCCCGGGTGGGCAAGGCGCCGCTCGCTACCCTGCGCCTTGTCTGGGAGCAGCAGGCCGATCACGCCCGCTCGGGTTTGCCGCTCTTGCACCTCTCCCTGGCCCTCTCGGCCATGGGGGATGAGCAGAACGCCGCCAAGGCCCTCAGCCGGGCACTGGCGACCGAGCGCGGGGACGATTATCTCGGGGATTACGGCTCGCCGCTGCGCGATGAAGCCCTTGAGCTTTCGTTGTTGCGCCAGCACAAGCTGGCTGCGGAGCGCTGGCCGGCCCTCAGTGCCAAGGTGGCCGATACCCTGGCCCATCGTCAGTGGCTCAGCACTCAGGAGCGGCTCGCTCTGCTGCGACTCGCCCGCGTCGATCCGGCCGTCGACTGGCAGGCCAGGGTGACCTCCTCTCTTGGCAGTGGATCCCTGAGCGGTTCGGCTCCGCTGCAGCAGGGCACCCCCGAGGCACTGGCGGCCAGTGTGGTTACCAATGAGGGCAAGGGATCCCTCTATGTGCAGCGCACCCTGGTCGGTTACCCCGAGCAGGCGCCGGCACGGATCAGCAAGGGAATGAGCGTGACCCGCAGCTGGTTCAACAGCGACGGTCAGCGTTTTGACCCGACCAAGGTGAAGGTGGGCGATCTGGTGGTGGTGCGACTCAACGTCAGCAGTGAATCGGCGGTGCCCGATGCCCTGCTGGTGGAGATGGTGCCCGCCGGCTTCGAGCTGGAGAATCCGGCCCTTGGCAACAGCATCAAGCTGGAAGAGCTCTCCATCGAGGGGAAACCTGCGTGGCAGAGCGAGTGGAATGACTACCTCAAGCATCAGGAGTTTCGCGATGACCGCTACACGGCGGCGCTGGATCTGAGTGCCGGGAGCAACCAGCAACTGGTCTACCTGATGCGGGCGGTGACGCCGGGTCGCTATCTGGTGCCGCCGACCCAGGTGGAGGATATGTACCGACCCGAGATCCGGGCTGTGGGTGAGGATATCCACGAGGTGCGTATCTCTGAGTAACAAACCCTCCCTTGAGCGGGTTCGCCCGCTCACTTTCTGGCGGCGCGGCTGGCTGCGACTGTGTCACGGTGGCCGCATTTGCCGCCACCGGATTGGCCGTCTGCCACGCTGGCTGCGCTACTCGGTGCTGGGCGTTGTAGCACTGCTCCTGTCATTGCTGGCGCTGGATCGACTATTTCCGCCGCCGCCACTCGATCCAGCCTACGCGCGGGTGGTGCTCGACATGAAGGGGCGACCGCTGCGCGCCTTTGCCGATACCAGCGGCGTGTGGCGTTACCCCGTGACCCTGGAGCAGGTCTCCCCCCGCTATATCGAGGCATTGCTCGGCTACGAGGATCGCTACTTCTGGCGTCATCCCGGGGTCAATCCGGTGGCCATGGTGCGCGGCATCGGTCAGTGGCTGCGCTATGGGCGGGCCGTGTCGGGCGGCTCGACCCTCACCATGCAGGTGGCGCGTCTTATCGAGCCCTACCACAGGAGCGTGCCCGGCAAGCTGCGCCAGATGGCGCGTGCGCTGCAGCTGGAGTGGCACTATGACAAGCGCACCTTGCTTACCGTCTACCTCAACCGGGCACCGTTTGGCGGCAATCTGGAGGGGGTGCAGGCCGCAAGTTTTGCCTATCTCGGCAAGAGTGCAGCCAAGCTGACCTATGCCGAGGCTGCGCTCTTGGCGGTGCTGCCGCAGGCTCCCAGCCGGAACCGGCCGGACCGGCATCCCGAGCGGGCCCGCACCGCCCGTGACAAGGTGATGCAGCGGCTGGTGGCACAGGGCGTTTGGCCCGAACAGGTGTGGCTGGAGGGGCGTATCGAGCCTGTGCTGGCCCGCGGTCACTTCACGCCGATGGAGGCGCCGCTGTTTGCCCGCCTCGCCGCCGACCATCAGGCCGGGGCCTTGGTGCATACCACCATCGACGGCGATCTGCAGCGTTGGTTGGAAGGGCGGGTGGCGAGCTATATCCGTCGCTTCCCCGAGCAGACCTCAGCGGCGTTGCTCCTGGTAGACAACAGAACCATGGCGGTGCGCGCCTATGTGGGCAGCGCCGAGTATGGCAATCTGCGTCGCCACGGTTACCTCGACATGGTGCAGGCGATCCGCTCTCCCGGCTCCACCCTCAAGCCCTTCATCTACGGTCTGGCCATGGACGAGGGGTTGGTGCACTCGGCCTCCCTGCTCTCCGATGCGCCGAGGCTGGGCTCGGACTATAGACCCGCCAACTTCTCCGGTGCCTTTCAGGGACCGGTGACGCTGGCCCAGGCGCTGCAGCAATCCCTCAACGTGCCGGCGGTGCAGGTGCTGGAGGCGCTTGGGGCAGACAAGCTGGTCAGCCGTCTCGACAACGCCGGGGTGAGACTGGCGCTCGTAGACAAACCCAACCCGGCCATTGCGCTCGGGGCGGCGGGCATTCGGCTTGAGCAGCTGGTGGCGCTCTACAGCGCACTGACCCGGCAGGGGCAGGTGGCGATGCCGGTCTGGCTGGCGGGGCAGCAGGCGGTGTCGCGCCCTTTGCTGAGCCCGGGGGCCGCCTGGATCATCTGGCAGATATTGAGCGCCCAGGGACGTGCGGACCAACCCTTTGCCAGCGAGGCGACCGGCCGGGCCAACCGACTGGCCTGGAAGACCGGCACCAGCTATGGCTATCGCGACAGCTGGGCCATGGGGGTCTCCGGTCGCTGGACCATCGGCGTCTGGCTGGGGCGCCCCGATGGCACCCCCATGCCCGGCTTTTATGGACAGAGCGCGGCAGTGCCGCTGCTGCTCTCTGTCTATTCGCGGCTCTCGGACAACAGCCCCCTGCCGGCACAACCCAACACGGTGAGCGAGGCCGAAGTTTGCTGGCCGCTGGGGCGCAAGACGAGCGCGACCCTGCCAGAGGCCTGTTTGCAGCATCAGAGCGCCTGGCTGCTGGAAGGGCGCGACCCTCCCACCTTGCCGGATCCCATGGATTGGCCCTCGCCGCTGCGCCAGGTTGCACTGACCGCCGCGGGCAAGCCGACGCTGACCCGCTGCCACGATGCGGCACAATCCGCTTTTAGAGCGCTCTGGCCGCTGTCGCTGGAGCCATGGCGCTCACCGGGCGAGCGGCGTCAGGCGCTGCTTGCCAGGGGCTGCGCGGGGGAGGGACAGAGCGCCGAGCAGCAGGCCCCCATCCGCATCCTGGCGCTGGGGGAGGGCAACCTTATCCGCAGCCAGCGCTATCGGCTGCAGCCCAAGGTGCTCGGCGGTGTCGGCAAGCCGGCCTGGTTTCTCAACGGGCAGCGGCTGCGCTGGGACGGGGATCAAGTAGTGAGCAAGGCGGGCCGCTATCAGCTGGTGGTGGTGGATGAGGCGGGAAACAGCGATCGCATCGAGTTTCGGCTGGAAAACCCCTCCTGAGGGCGTGGTGAGCGCCAGAATATTGACGGCATCGGGGATGGTCCCGATGCCGTCAGTTGATTGTCGATTCCCCGGCAGAGGCGGGGAGTCAGGGCTTGACCTGCCCCAGCCGGGTGAAGAAATGCCGGCTCTTGCGCTGGTGGAAGTGGCTCTTCTTGATGGGATGAAATACCAGGTCGCTCTGTGGGTGACTCTCCTTGAGGTGGTGGATCATCGCCATGGCCGGTAAGCCAGTACTGACGAGCGTGGTGAGCGGCAGGGTGACGGTCTCGGGTCCCAGCAAGGGTGTGAACCCCTGCTGGGCCTGCTCGAAGCGGGTCAACACGGCGGGTTCGGCGTAGCCGCTGCCCAGCATGGCGAGCAGGGCATCGAGGGCCTGATGGAACTCGGCGAGCTGCTGACGAAAGCCGCTTCGCCCCCGCAGGGCAATGAGCTCTGCAAACGGGATGTCGGCCAGGTGAGTGGGCACTTGCAGCGGGATCTCGAGGTGGAAGCAATCCTGACCGCCCCGGTTGTGGTAGCGGGATTCGAGCAGGTGGAGCAGCCGATCCAGATAGTCGTGATCCGTGATGAGGGCGCCGTCATTGGCGAGTGCCCACTCACGGGCGAGGCGCATGGAGAGCAGGTTGGCAAAGCGGCGCGCCATTCTGATCCCCCCTTCATCCTGCGTCGCAAAGCCGTGGGTCAGACAAAACCCGTGCAGTCGCTCCAGTCCCGCCTGAGCCGGGCAGAAGCAGTCGTGGTTGGGGGCTGAACGCCAGCGGGCGATGAGCTCCCTGTTGCCAAACACCTTGTGACGCACGAAGTCGGGGGCGACCAGGCCGGCAATCTGGCTCTCGACCTGGGGCGTGATATGGGCGAAGAAGGCGGGTTGTGGCGGCTCGGCCAGCAGGTCGGTTTGCTGGCGCAGGGTCTCCAGCAGGGCGGTGAGACCGCTCTTCTCACTGACGGTGAAGACGAAGGCGAGCCGCTCCAGATAGAGCAGGGCAAACTTGAGCCAGAGCTCGTCGCGTACCTCCATGCCGGGGTAGTAGATATGGGTTTTCATGAATGCTGTGTTGCCAGGATGCAGGGGTGGGAATATACGCATGATTGCCCGGATGCGGCAAACTTTGCGTAGGGGAATGTGAGCGGCCGCTCATGCAGTAGGCGCTGGTCACAAAGTTCTGATATAATTCGCGCCCTTAAATCAAGGCCACCCGAGTCATTACCATGAAGTTCATTATCAAGCTGTTCCCTGAAATCACCATCAAGAGCAAGTCGGTTCGCCAGCGCTTTATCAAGATCCTGCAGGGCAATATCCGCAATGTCCTGCGCCGCTTTGACGACGATGCCCGGGTGCGGATGGATTGGGACAAGCTGATCGTGAGCTCCCGCAATGACCAGTTCCGCGAGCAGGCCATCGAAGCCCTGGCCTGCATCCCCGGCATTCAGGCCTTCCTCGAGGTGCAGGCCAGCAAGTTTACCGATCTCCACGACATCTTCGAGCAGGTGAAAGCTGTCTGGGGTGATCAGCTCGAGGGCAAGACCTTCTGCGTGCGTGCCAAGCGCCACGGCAAGCACGAATTCTCCTCTCTGGAGATTGAACGCTACGTGGGCGGCGGTCTGAACCAGCACTGCGTGAGCAACGGTGTGCGCCTCAAGAACCCGGATGTGAAGATCAACCTCGAGATCGATGGCGAGGAGCTTTTCATCGTCAGCGCCATCCACCAGGGGCTGAGCGGCATGCCCATCGCCACCCAGGAAGATGTGCTGAGCTTGCTCTCCGGCGGGTTTGACTCGGGTGTCGCCTCCTTCCAGTTCATCAAGCGCGGCTGCCGGGTGCACTACTGCTTCTTCAATCTGGGTGGGGCGGCTCACGAGATTGGCGTCAAGCAGGTGGCCTATCACCTGTGGAACCGTTTCGGCTCCTCCCACCGGGTGCGCTTCACCGCGGTGGACTTCGAGCCGGTGGTGGCCGAGATCCTCGAGAAGATCGACAACGGCCAGATGGGGGTGGTGCTCAAGCGGATGATGATGCGTGCCGCTGCCAAGGTGGCCGACGAGTTCCAGATCCCGGCCCTGGTGACCGGCGAGTGCGTTGGCCAGGTTTCCAGCCAGACCCTCACCAATCTGAACGTCATCGACCGGGTGACCGACAAGGTGATCCTGCGCCCGCTCATCACCTGGGACAAGCCGGACATCATCAGCGAAGCCCGCCGCATCGGCACCCTGGAGTTCGCGGAGACCATGCCGGAGTATTGCGGCGTGATTTCCAAGAAGCCGACCGTGAAGGCCGAGCTCTCCCGCATCGAGGCGGAAGAGGAGAACTTCGACTTTGCCATTCTGGACAAGGTGGTGGCCGAGGCCCGTTACCT
The DNA here is from genome assembly GCF_040907765.1 of Aeromonas sp. s9. NCBI lineage: Bacteria > Pseudomonadati > Pseudomonadota > Gammaproteobacteria > Aeromonadales > Aeromonadaceae > Aeromonas > Aeromonas sp. s9. The sequence continues at coordinate 26,179 of NZ_JBFOCK010000065.1, read as the reverse complement.
CGACATTCGTCGCATCGGTGAAGAGACCGCCGCCGAGGTGCAGGAGGTGGAGACCACCGCCGAGAGCGGTGACGACGAGGTGATCCTGGACATTCGCTCCATGGAGGAGCATGACGACAAGCCGCTGGTGGTGGAAGGGCGCGAGATCATGCATATCCCCTTCTTCAAGCTGGCCACCGCCTTTGGTGATCTGCCGAAAGAGAAGACCTACCTGCTCTATTGCGATCGCGGCGTGATGAGCAAGCTGCAGGCGCTTTACCTGAAAGAGAAGGGCTTTGCCAACGTCAAGGTCTACCGTCCGTGATGTGACGGCAAGACGCGTATAAAAAATCCGGCCAAGGCGCCGGATTTTTTATTTCACTCGGATGAAGGTAGATGCTCAGGGGCAGGGGACCGGGGTGAAGGTTTCCTGACCCTGACAGCGCCAGCCCATCTCGGCCTGACGCATCTGCCACAGGTTGTTGCTGCGAAACAGGGTCAGGATGTAGAGCATGTCGCTACGCTGGCCATCAAGGGCCACCGAGAGCACCAGATCGTTGTCCAGCTGTTGAGCATGGATACGGGTGGGTACATCTTTATGGCCGACGAAGCGGCGAGCCACTTCGCGATAGTCGTTGACCCAGCCTTGCTGACTGCTGCTCGCCTGACGGATCTGCTGGTTGAACTGCTGCACCGGGGTGGATGCCAGACGCCCGAACAGGGCCTGTGCCCCCGCATGAGCCGCTGCCACCATCATCAGAACAAGCGTGGTAATGAGCCCAAGTTTTTGCATGAGGTTTTCCGGCTTGAAACGACCCCTGTATGACAACAGAAAAGCCGGCTTGGTTCAATCTTGTCCCTGCCGGGATGGGATCTCGCCCACTCTGAGGCTTCTCAGTTGCGCTGCAGCGAGAAGGTGGGCAGGGAGAGGTGCCAGTAGATGGCCGCCACCCGCAGACCAAACACCCCGAGCATGCTGATGAGCATGGCGCTGACCCTGTCTACCCCGACCTCCAGCGACAGGGTATAGAGGATGCCGCCCAGAATGCAGGCGGTGGCGTAGATCTCCTTTTGCAGCACCATGGGCACCTCCCGGGCCAGCACGTCACGGATCATGCCGCCCGCAACCCCCGTCATGGTGCCCATGATCACCGCAATGAGCCCGGGTGTACCGAAATTGAGGGCCTTCTGGGCACCGATCACGGTAAAGAGCGCCAACCCGAAGGCGTCTGCCACCGGCAGCACATACCAGGGCATGCGACGGGGCAGTTTGACCATCCACATGCCGATGAGCGCCGTGGCAATGACCACCCAGATATAGAGGGGGTCGCGCACCCAGAAGACGGGGGTTGCCCCCAGGATCATGTCGCGGATGGTGCCACCCCCGATGGCGGTGACCGCCGCCAGCACCATGACACCGAAACCATCCATCCTGAGACGGCCGGCCACCAGTACGCCCGAAAACGCGAATACCGCAGTACCAAACATGTCGCTGATGTAAACAATCTGCTCAACCAGTGTCTGCATGGAGAACAACTCACGTCCAATAGATGATGGGGCGGCGATTTTAGGGGCAAGGTGTGGGGATGAGCAATGCTGGCGTGCAAAAGTGGGAGCCAGCGCCGGTTTCTGAAGGCTGGGTGAAGATCACGCTCCCGCCTTGTCTGATGCGGGCTGTGGCCACAATGGCCGGGGGGTGGGCTGTCAGGTGACAAAAAATCCCGATTTTTTTCTCAAGGGTGAGGAATAGAGGCCGATATATAGGTTAGGCGGCGATTACTGCCAGAAAGGCAGAAAAAAGAAATTAAAGTCTTGTGAAAAGGCGCCGTTAACTAAACATATCAGGCACAAAACACAATAAAGCCTGAGTGAATTAAAGTTAAATTTTAATAGCTTAGGAGAAAAATCATGAGTCTGTATATCAATACCAACGTTTCATCGCTCAACGCTCAGCGTAACATGATGAACAGCACCAAATCCCTGGATACCTCCTACACCCGTCTGGCCTCTGGCCTGCGCATCAACAGCGCCAAAGATGATGCCGCGGGTCTGCAAATCTCCAACCGTTTGACTTCTCAAATCAACGGGTTGGATCAGGGTAACCGTAACGCGAACGACGGTATCTCTCTGGCTCAAACCGCTGAAGGTGCTCTGGATGAAACCACCAGCATGCTGCAGCGCATGCGCACCCTGGCGCAACAATCCGCTAACGGTAGTAACTCCTCCAGCGACCGTGCCGCACTGCAATCTGAATACGCCCAGCTGTCCAGCGAAATTGACCGTATCGCCAAGGACACCACCTTCGGTGGTCAAAACCTGCTGAACGGTTCTTCTAGCAACTACTTCAAGTTCCAGGTCGGTGCCGATGCGGGTCAAGCCATCAATGTTAACCTGAGTTCAAACAGTTTTGGCGTAGGTGGATTAGCTGGTAAGGCCTCGTCATATACGGAAGTAAAATGGGATGCGACAACATCAGCTTTTAAAGAAACAACAACTTCTGGTGCTGGTTCGTTAACTTGGTCCAAGATCAGCAGTATTACCACCATGGATAATGCCCAGACGGTACTGAAGAACATTGACAGCCTGATCAAGGTCGTTGACTCCAAGCGTGCGGATCTCGGTGCGGTGCAAAACCGTCTGGACTCTACGGTTCGTAACCAAGCCAACATCTCTGAAAACGTCAGTGCCGCTCGTTCCCGTATCCGGGATGCTGACTTTGCTACTGAGACGGCCAACATGACCAAGCAGAACATCCTGCAACAAGCAGCTTCTTCTGTTCTGGCTCAGGCCAACCAACGTCCGCAGGCTGCACTGTCCCTGTTGGGCTAACAAGCTGAGATGAGTCCTGACTAAAGGAGGGAAGGGAAAATGGCAAATGACATGATCAATCCTTCGTCTGCCGTAACTTCTTCTGTGGTGTCAGGTGATATGAGCGGCCGAAAGGCCGCTCAAGCTCATTCTACCGAGGCCCTTGTGAGTAAGGCTGACGTGGAAAAAGCCCAAACCAGCCAGACAGTCCAGTCCGCTGAAGCGGAGGATGCGATCCAGAAGAAAGAGTCTGAGCGGCATGAAATGGAAAAACAGGCCCAAGACTTGCAAGAGATTAGTGATGCGAAGGGATGGGCGGTGAGTTTCCGGGTTGACGATGATCTTGAGCAAACCATCATCAAGGTTGTCGACAGCGATACCCAGAAGACCATACGTCAGATTCCAAGTGAAGAGTTAGTGACGATCAGCAAACGGATCAAGGCATTGCGGGAAGGAGAGATTGGCGCCAGCGGATTGCAGGGGCTGCTTTTCGATCGTAAGGCCTGACGGTAGAGCTGACCTCAGGAGGTGAAAGAAGATGGCAACGATAACATCAGCCGGTGCAGGTTCGGGATTGGATCTGGAGAGTGTTATTTCAGCGAGTGTGGCGGCCAAGAAGGCCCAGCTTCAGCAACCTATAACCACCAAGAAAACCAATACGCAGATTACGCTGACCGGTGTCGGTCAGCTTAAGTCTGCCATTTCGACGTTCGATACCACGTTAGCCAAGCTCTCAACGGCGGGCGCTTTTAACAAGCGGGCTATCAATATCACTCAAGATACCGATGACCCGATTCTGAAAATTAGCTCCAACACCGATGCTTCGAATGGTCAGTACAATGTCACCGTCAACAAATTGGCGACCACCAGCAAGGTGGAAGGGGTTTTCGATAGCTCTACCGAGTCATTGATTACTGAAGACGGCACATTGACGTTGACGGCGGGTGACGGTAATGAATTCACTGTCGATGTCAAAAAGGGTGACACGCTGCAGCAGGTCCGAAAACGCATCAACAATGCGTCGGATAACTTTGGTCTGACCGCCAACATCGTCAATACCTCGGATGGTAAGGCCAAGCTGGTGATTGACTCCGGCGTGACCGGTGCAGGCAATGACCTGAAGATCAGTGGTAGTACCACGGAGCTGAAGATGTTTGAGGCCGACACCAGCAGTGCCACGGCAGTCAGTGGCTCGAGCATGTCGCGCACCCAGCAATCGACGAATGCCGAAATTGACGTCGATGGCAATATTCTGACCAGTGATACCAATACCTTCGAAGATAAGGTGCAGGGGCTGGACATCACGGTATTGCGCGTTTCCGACAAGGATAGTGATGGCAACCTCAAGTCGAACAAGGTAGATATCACCACCGACAAGAGTGCTATCAAGGGGCTGGTTCAGGAGTTTGTTGACGCCTACAACACCCTGATTGACAAGACGACCGAATTGGGTAAACGCAATACCATTGTCGGCGGCGAGAGCCAGGACGATGGCGGGGCCTTGGCCGGGGACTCGATGCCGCGTTCGATTCGTACCCTGATGGCCAATACCGTCATGGAGCCGAACAGCGAGATGACGGGTATCAACAGCATCTTCCAGCTTGGTATCAAGATGGATAACGACGGCAAGCTGTCCGTCGACTCCGACAAGTTTGATGATGCCCTGGATGACAACTACGAACAGGTCGTTGCGCTGTTCAGTGGCGAGAATGGGGTTGCCGGCAAACTGCAAACCTCGCTCAAGGAGTACACCAAGACCGGGGGCCTGATCTCGCAGCGTCAGGATCAGCTGAACTCGGACCTGCGGGATCTCAGTACTCGCGAGGCGACCGCCGCCGATCAACTTGAAAAGTATGAAGCCAACTTGCGGGCGCAATATGGTAGTCTCGATACCCTGTTGGCGCAGATGCAAAGCTCAGCCTCGTATTTGAGCTTGCTGAGTACGTCTTAAGTTATTCTGTTCTCAACGCCGAGTGTTGTTGATGTAGAGGACCGTGCATGTACAACCGTAATCTGAAGGCATATAAAACGACCAGTCTCGATGCGGAGATGGCGGTTGCCGATCCGCACCGCATTATCCAGATGCTGATGCAGGGGCTGCTGGAGCGGCTGGCGCAGAGCAAGGGCGCGATCGAGCGTCGGGATTATGCCGCCAAGTCGGCATCCATCTCCAAGGCGATGGCGATCCTGAATGGGTTGCAGGATTCGCTGGATCTGTCGTTTGGCCAGATCCCGCAGGATCTCTATGCCCTCTATGACTACATGAAGGAGCGGCTGATGGATGCCAGCCGCAACATGGTGTGTGAGCCCATCGATGAAGTGGCCAACCTGATCATAACTATCAAGTCAGCCTGGGATAATATTCCGGAAACTGAGAAGCAAAAGGCGTTTGCGCAACAACAGGCCAAGGTGTAGCAATGAGGGATCCGGTAACGACTCAGCAATTGATTGAAGAACTGGAAAATCAGATGCCGTGTCTGGTTACGTCTATTGCCGAGCGTGATTTCGCGGTGGCAGCTGACCTGATGACGCGGCGTGATGAGATACTGCATCAGTTAACCGAGGTTAAGGATATGTCGGCAGAGCAGAAGGAGTATATCAGAAACCTCTGCATGGAAATAAAATGCCAACATGAGCAGTGGCTGGGTGAGTTAACTAAGCAGCATACGAACTTAGCTGATGAGTTAAAAATGTTTGCCGCGAGAAACAAGGCAACACAATTATATAAAAAAAATCGGTGATGATATGCCTGACTGGATAAATGAACTAGGCGAATTTGAAAAAAAGCTTGAAGAAATAAAGACATTAGCCGAACAAGAAAAAGCCATGCAGGAGGTTTTACCCCTGCAATTCAGTGCAAATATGCAGGCTTTTGAACGACTGATTCCATCAATCTTTCACAAGTTTGAAAATTATAAGGTTTCTCGCGAGCTTGAATTCTTCTGTACGGAAAATGGCGAGCCAAATGTTCGCTGGAAAGATAACGGGAACGCCTTTTATGGCCAAAGTCCGTTTGCTGATTGTCAACAGCAGATCACCAACACCCTCAGTTCTACCCCTATTATGCAGTTTGAACGGAATCAAGAATATGATCCTTTCGGGCAAGAGCATATTGTGTTTTTCAATAAACTGACGACCACACATCAAGCATTCTATCAAACACATAAACTGATTCAGGGTATTCCGAATTCCATACCGTTGGCTATGATGTTTGGACTGGGATTGGGTTATCAGCTTGCGTATTTATATGAAAGATGCCAGGTTGCCAATCTGTTTGTGTTTGAGCCGGATGCAGATATTTTCTACGCCTCGCTATTTTGTTTTGACTGGGCTTCACTGCTCGGTTACCTGGAACAGGAAAATATGGGGTTGCATCTGTTCGTCGGCCAGACAGAAGCCGACGTGATGGTCGATCTTAGAGCCGCCATTTCCACTGAGCGCAATAATACCTTTCTGTGCGCCAACTGCTTTTATTTCTCGCATTATGATTCACCGACGTTAAATAGTCTTAAAGCAACAGTGATCCGTGATTTTTATCAGCTGGGCATGGGCTGGGGCTTTTTTGATGACAACCTTTTTTCCTTGTCTCACAGCCTGAATAATCTCAGCGCCGGGATTCGCTTTATCCGCCAAGGCGCAAGCCTGCCAGCTGGCCTGGCCTCGACGCCGGTGCTGGTGGTTGCCAATGGCCCGTCGCTGGATGAGGATGCGATGGCGTTTATTCGTCAGCACCAGCGTAACGCGATTATTCTGGCTTGTGGTACCGCACTGGGATCCCTGTATCGGGCCGGTATAGTGGCCGATATTTATGTGGCTACTGAACGCGTAGATGTGGTGCCGCGCTCGTTGGAAAATATTCCGGCAGACTATCTGGAAAAAGTCCTGTTTTTAAGTACCGACGTGGTGCACCCGCAGTGCCGACGCTTATTTAAAAATATGGCGTTAACCATGAAAGCCGATGAGCCGATGCTGACGTTGTTGCTGGCCAATAAACAGCCGGTCGACCAGCTGCTGGCGATTACCCATGCCAATCCATTAGTGGGTAATATCGGTATCAGCATGCCACTGCATCTTGGCTTTAATAAGCTATTCCTGATTGGCCTGGATAACGGATTTAAAGTCGATGGCCACCATCACTCCACGTACAGTATGTATTATGGTGAGGATGGAAAACCGAAACCTGAATTTGCCTCCATGGTGCTGGCCTCTGGCGATAAAATCATTCCTGGTAATTTCGGTGGCGAGGTCATCAGCAATAATTTATTTTCCGCCTCGTTGATGATGATTGAAGTCTTGCTGTCTAATTTCCCGCGGGCAGAATGTCATAATTGCAGTGATGGCGCCATGATTCGGGGAACCACACCGTTGCCGTTAACCGAGGTGCCCGTCACTGCGTGGCCAGAATTTGATAAAGCGACATTGATTCAGCATATTTATGAGCAGATGACGACCGAAGTTAATTATGACGCCGCTCAGCTCAAGGAATATATGGACCAGCCTTTTTTCAATTGGTTTATTGATAAATTGCAACAGGAGTGGCAGACCATTCCCGCGACGCGTTATGAATTTATTCGCATGCTGCAACGTCAATCAGAATATTTGCAGACCATTCATAATAGCCGGCAGCGTCATATTGCCTATGTGCTGACCGGTACCTTGAATACCTTGTATGCGATGTTGAGCGTATTTGTGTACCGTATCGAGGATGAAACAGTGGCGCTGGAGGGCGTGCGCGAGCAGGTACCGCAGATCCTGGCGTTCTTTGCCACGCTCAAACGTCACTACCAGCACGGGATGGATTTTATTCAGGGGCCGCATCTGCAATTGCGGCAGTAGTGTGCGCCCGGCCTGAGCGCTTGCAAACACCCCAGGTGCAGCCGTCATGGCCGCGCCTGGAGTGTTTTTGTTGGTGCGGCATTCATCCAAGAGGTTGCAGGTCGTCCCAGCTCAGCGGCGTGTTGGCCGTCAGATCCCGGCGTGCCACGGCGTTGAGCACCCGGTCGTAATCGGCGGGCGGTAGCCCCAATCCCGGGCGGACCGAGCGCACATGCGCGGCCGTCAATCGCTCACCGGCCGCTACCGTCTGGACCAGATAGAGCGAGCGTCGGAACTGGATGTTGTGCTGCTCGCTGGCACTCAGACTATAGCGCGGTGCGCCGATGGCCGACCAGGCGGTGCGGGTATCAGCGGCCAATTGCGCCAGCTCCTCGGGCTCCATCGAGAAGGCGCAATCCGGGCCGCCATCGGCACGGCGCAGCGTGAAGTGTTTCTCGATAAGGGTGGCGCCCAGCGCCGTGGCGGCCACGGCGGTGGCCGTGCCCAGCGTGTGGTCGGAGAGGCCCACCTCGACGCCAAAACGTTGACGCATGTCGGGAATGGTCGCCAGATGGTATTCGGCGGCCGGTGCCGGATAGCCGCTGACGCAGTGCAGCAGCGCCACCTCGCCACAGCCGTGCTTGTGGGCCGTCTCCAGCGCTGCGCCGATCTCGCGCTCGTTGGCCATGCCGGTGGAGATGATGAGCGGTTTGCCGGTCTGCGCTGCGTAGCGGATCAGTGGCAGGTCAATGGCTTCGAACGAGGCAATTTTATAAGCCGGAGCATCCAGATCGGCCAGCAGGTCGATGGCGCTGAAGTCAAACGGGCTGCTGAAGATGGTGATACCCAGCTGCCTGCCGAGGGCGAACAGCGGTGCGTGCCACTCCCACGGCATATGGGCCCACTGGTAGAGATCGTACAGTCGTTTACCGTCCCACAGACCGCCATGGATCAGAAACTCGGGGCGATCGGAATCCAGGGTGATGGTGTCCGGGCGGTAGGTCTGCAGCTTGACGGCGTCGGCACCGGCCTCCTTGGCGGCCCGCACGATATTTAGCGCCCGCTCCAGTGAGCCATTGTGGTTGGCCGACAGCTCGGCGATGAGATAGGGGGCGTGGTCACGCCCAATCGGGCGTCCGGCAATCTTCATGGGCGTTTCCTCAATAAAGCGGTCAGGCGCGTCAGCCCCTGACCATCCACCAGGGATTGTCCCTGCTGGCGATAGTGTTCGGCCCGCGCCTGCAGGCGGCTGAGCGCAGCGTCCAGTCGTGCCGGCTCGTCCAGCTCGCTCAGTGTCATCCGCTCGCCCAGCTGGAAGTGAGCGATCACCGCATCATTGAACTGCTGATTGGCGACGATGGGGATACTCAAAGTTGGCAGACCGATGCAACAGCGCTCCCACATCATGCCGCCAGCGGCGCCGATGGCAAAGTCATGTTCGGCGAGCAGGCGGGCGACCTCATCGCTGTGGCGCAACAGGGTGACGCGCGCCGGATGCTCGGCCAGCCACTGATCCAGCGCCTCCCAGTCCGGATTGGCGGCACCGGCCAGCAGGGTCCATTCACAGCCAGACCACCAGGGGGTGGCCGTCAACGCCTGCAGGGTGCGCAAGCAGGCGTGAGCCGGATCGGCGCCACCGAAACTGATGAAGCCGCGGTGAAATGGTGTAGTCGCGGTTTTGCGCCGGGCGACGAATTCCGGCCGCAGCAGCGCATAGTCGGCACCCAGCAGCAACTGGCAATCGGCATTGAGCAGTGCACGGTAATCGTCTGCGCGGCGCAGCGGGCCTTGATCGAGCAGCAGATCGGCGTCATGGCGGCGGTCGGCCAGATCGTCGAGCACCAAGATATTACAGCCGAAACGACGGGCTTGGGCTTCAAATTCGGCATCCAGCCCATAGTGATCGACGATCAGCCAGCGCGGCGTGAGCTCGGTCAGTGCCGACCAGAAGGCCGCGTCATCGTCTAATTCCAGCAGCGGGTAGGTGTGCAGCTTGTGTTGCAGCGTGGCTGGCAGTGGTCGGCAGGCAAAGGCACAAAGTTCCCCTTGGGCGCGGAGCGCATCGGCGATGGCCAGACAGCGCATCAGATGGCCGGTGCCGATCTGGCTGTCGGCATCGAGCCTAAACAGGTAATCAACCGGCGTCATGCTGTTGCAGCGCCTGATAGAGCAGTTCGGCCAGTTGCCAGTCCTCCTCGGTGTCGATGTCGACCACCCGGTAGCGCGGCAGCACCTGGGCCAGTCCGTTGCCATCGAACACCCCGCGGCCACCCAGCCAGGCCTCGCGCCGTCCCCAGTAGAATTGACCGGCATCCTGATAGGCCGGGGTCAGATCCTGACTGCGTTTGCCCATGTTCTCCGGCCAGAAGGGCGTGGCACAGCCATTGGCGGTTAGTTGCAGCGCGCGTTGGATGGGAAAGCCAAAGGCGGCGGCGCTGAAGGCATAATCGGCGGTACTGGTCGTCAGTCGCTGGTAGGCGGCCAGCAGATCGCTGGCACGGATCAACGGCACCGTGGCATAGATGCAGCAATAGTGGTCGGACTGGATGCCGAGGCGATCGAGTCGGCGAATGGCGTCCACCACGACGGCCGAGGTTCCGGTATGGTCGTCGGCCAGTGTCGCATCACGCAGGAAGGGGGTCTCGGCACCACACTGGCGGGCGAGGGCGGCAATCTCGGTGTCATCGGTGGAAACAACAATGCGCTCGAAACAGCCGGCGGCCTGGGCTGCCTGGATGGCATAACGGATCATTGGTTGTCCGCAAAACGGGCGGATGTTCTTGCGTGGAATGCGCTTGCTGCCGCCGCGTGCCGGAATGATGGCGATGGTCATAGGGCCCCTCCTGGCGTGGAGCTCAAGTTAGTACGCTTGTTGCCGATAATAGGATCGGCTGTACGCTCTGTCACCAACTGACTGAATTATTTCAAAAAATGAGTGTGCAATCCCGCTATCGACCTCCTCGGATGGTATAGTGGGTCTCGTTTTGGGTCGAGCCCCGGGCGTAGTGGGGCGCCAACAGGCAGTAAGGAGAACTGGCATGTCACAAGGGGTATCCCCCCCGGGTTTCAGCCCCAGCTATGAACGTTATGGTGTGCAACTCAGACGGTTGCAGGCCGACGAGCTGGAATTGGTACGCCAATGGCGAAATGACCCGAAAATTGCCAGCCAGATGCTGGATCAGACCTTCATCACGCCACAGATGCAGCAGGCCTGGTTTGAGCGCCTGCAGCGCTCGGACTCCGCTTGTTATTACGTGGCCTGGTTTCGTCAGCAACCGATCGGGGTCGCCTCCCTGACCGCCGTCGACTGGCAGGCCGGTACGGCCGAGCCAGGCATGTATATCTATCCGGATGAGTTCCGCAGCAACCTGGTGCCGTTTTGTGTCGCCTTTGCACTGAATGACATGGCGTTTGAACAATTGGGGCTGACCCGGCTCTATGGCAAGATTTTCACCACTAACCCGGCTTCAATCCGGTTTCATGAAGCCTGTGGTTACCAGCAATTCGGTGAGGCGGAGGGTCCGCTAATTCACTACCAACTGGTGCCCGAACACTACCGTTCGGCCCGCGATCAAGTTTCACGTTTTATTAGGTACCGATGATGAAAAAATCCCTTGTCCAGATCTTTGCCGATGCCCTGGCGATCGCTCCTGAGTTGGTCAGCGATGAGTTGACCTATCAGGGCATTCCGCAGTGGGACTCGGTGGCTCATATGACGCTAATTGCCGCCATCGAAGACGAATACGAGATCATGCTCGATACCGATGACATCATCGACATGAGCTCGGTGGCCAAGGCGCGGCAGATCCTGGCCAAGTACGGGATCGAAGCCTGATGGGGTTGCTTAGCGGCAAGAGTGCGTTGATCACCGGCGCCGGCCGTGGCATCGGCCGTGCGATGGCCGAGCGCTTTGCCGCCGAGGGGGCCACCCTGTTTCTGGCGGTGCGGAATATCGAGCAGGGCATGGTTCTGGCTGGTGAGCTGCAGGCAAAACATGGGATTGACTGTCACGCCCTGAGTTGTGACGTAGCGGATGCCGACTCGGTCAAGACGCTGTTTCGTGAGCTGTTTAGCCACAGCAAAACCCTCGACGTATTGGTCAACAATGCTGGGGTGCTGGACGATGCGCTGATTGGCATGGTGACGCCGGCACAAGTGGAGCGCACTTTCGCCAGCAACAGCTTCAGTGTGCTCTATTGCAGCCAGTATGCGGCGCGGATGATGCAGCGTGCTGGTGGCGGCAGCATCATCAACCTGGCGTCGATCATCGGCCGGGTTGGTAATGCCGGTCAGGCAGTCTATGGTGGCAGCAAGGCGGCGGTGATCGGTATCACCCAGTCGTTGGCCAAGGAGCTGGCGCCACAGCAGATCCGCGTCAACGCCATTGCGCCGGGTTTTATCGATACCGACATGGCGCACTCGTTGCCGGACGACAAGTTCCAACAGCGGCTGCAGAGCATCGCCATGGGCCGCATCGGCTCGGCCGACGAGGTGGCCAAGGTGGCGCTATTTTTGGCCAGCGAGCTGTCGAGCTATGTCACCGGTCAGGTGATCGGTGTCGATGGAGGCATGCTGATATGAGGTTGTGGCAGCGGTTGCTGGAGCACGAGGGCATCGCCGCCTATGCCGGTGAACAAATGGTGAGTTACGCCGAGTTGCGCGCGCAAAGTCAGGCTTTGGCCGTGCAGCTCTGGGGGGCATCGCCCCGGGCGAGCGGGCGGCAACTGGTGCTGCTGCAGGCGGACAACAGCCTGCCGAGCCTGCTCAATTATCTGGCCTGCCTGTGGGCGGGTCATGCCGTGCTGCTGGTGAATGCCGAATTGCCGGCGGCCAGCGTCGAGACACTGCTGCAGCAATATGATCCGCACCTCTGGCTCCGGCCGGATGCGGCCCCGGTGCCCCGCCATCATCGCCCGATGTCGCTGTTGCCGGAACTGGCGCTGCTGCTGACCACCTCCGGCTCCACGGGCGGCGCCAAGCTGGTTCGCCTGAGCGAGCAGAACCTGATCGCCAATGCCGAGTCCATCGTCGCTTATCTTGAGATGGCGCCGGATCATCTGGCGCTGACCGCCTTGCCGTTTGCCTACTCCTATGGTCTGTCGGTGATCCACTCCCATCTGCTGTGTGGCGCAGGATTGGTGCTGACCAACGAGACGCCTCTGCAGCGCGGCTTCTGGGAGTGCCTCAAGCGCTATCCGGTGACGCAATTGACCGGCGTACCTTACAGCTACCAGATCTACGAGCAGCTGCGCCTGCGCCGCCAGGCGTGGCCCCATCTGCGCATCCTGACCCAGGCCGGTGGTCGGCTGGCGCCGGAGCGGGTGCACGATTATGCCCTCTGGTGCCGGGAGCAGGGCATCCGCTTCTATGTGATGTATGGCCAGACCGAGGCGACGGCGCGCATCAGCTATCTGCCGCCTGAGTTGGCGGCCGACCACCCGGACAGCATCGGCGTGGCCATTCCCGGCGGTGAGCTACTGTTGCTCGATGAGCAGGGCAACGAGATGGCTGCCGAGCCTGGTGTGGAGGGCGAGCTAGGCTATCGAGGCTCCAATGTGATGCTCGGCTATGCCGAGTCGCTGGCCGATCTGGCGCTTGCTCCCATGAATCCTCTGCTGCGTACCGGCGATCTGGGTTACCGCTCGGCCGACGGACTCTGGTTTATCACGGGGCGGCTGAAGCGACAGATCAAGCTCTCCGGTGTGCGCTGGCAGCTCGATTCGCTGGAGCGGCAATGCCGCGATCTGGGCTGGGAGCTGGTGGCCTGTGGCCAGGATCAGGCGCTGCGTATCGCCTGCAGTGCGGCCGACGAGGTGGCCACGGTGCGTGACTACCTGCAGCTGCAATTGGGCCTGCACCCGAGCCTGTTTCGTGTCGCCGCGCTCCCGACGTTGCCGCGGACGGCTGCCGGCAAACTCGACTACCCGGCGCTGCAACGCCAGATTGAGGAGGCCACGGCATGAGTGACGCGTTCGAGGCCAAGTCCCACTGCACGCCTGAGCTGGAGGCCAGTCTGCAGGCGCTGCTGGACGCCCCCGTCTATGACCTGCCCCAGGCACAAAAAGCTGACCTGCTGCTGCGGCGCCTCAATGCGCTGAACCAGTGGCACCAACAGCACAGTCCGGAATTTGCGCGCATACTGGCCGGCTACGGCTGGCCGGTCGTGGCGAGCGATGCGACGGCGCTGCCGTTTCTCGCGGTACGGCTGTTCAAGCACCTGTTGCTGGCCAGCGTGCCGGAGGCTGAGCGTTTCAAGACCCTGACCTCGTCCGGCACCACCGGCGCCGTGTCGCGCATCGTGCTGGACAAAACCACCGCCGCGCTGCAGAGCAAGGTGCTGGTGCGCATCCTGCAGGAGTTTCTTGGTAAACAGCGGCTGCCGATGCTGCTGATTGAACAGCCGGCACTGATCCAGAACCGCAGCGGCTTCTCGGCCCGTGGCGCCGGTGCGCTCGGGCTGTCGTTTCTGGGCCGCGATCACCACTATGCGCTGGATGAGCAGATGCAGCCGAACTGGCCGGTGATCGAGGCATTCTGCGAGCGCTATGCCAATCAGCCGGTGCTGATCTTCGGCTTCACCTTCATGGTCTGGCAGTGTCTGCTGGAGCCGCTGCGCCAGCGCGGGCTGACGCTACCGCTGGCGCAGGGCATCCTGTTCCACAGCGGCGGCTGGAAGAAACTGCAACACCTGGCGGTGGATAACGCCGCCTTCAAGGCGCGTTGCCAGCAGCAGCTGGGGCTAAGCCGGGTGCACAACTTCTATGGCATGGTCGAACAGGTTGGTACCGTGTTTGTCGAGTGCGAGGCCGGCCATCTGCATGCTCCAGCGCTGGCCGATGTGCTGGTGCGCGATCCGCAGACGCTGGCACCGCTGCCGATGGGGCAACCCGGCCTGCTGCAGCTGCTGTCGGCACTGCCACTGAGCTATCCCGGCCATAGCCTGCTGAGCGAGGATCTCGGCGTGTTGCTGGGTGAGGATGACTGCCGCTGTGGCCGTCACGGGCGTTATTTTAGCGTGCTGGGCCGTCAGCGCGGAGCCGAGGTACGCGGATGCAGCGACACATTCCAATGACGGCGTCCTGGCCGCAACAGGGTATCGAATTTGTGTTACCGGCGTCCTGGCCGCAACAGGGTATCGAATTTGTGTTACCGGCGTCCGGCTGGCAGGGCTTTACCCCAGCGCCGCTGCCGGTGGCGGATGACAGCGTGATGGCCTTTTGTGCCGCACTGTCGCAACGGTTGTTGGCACAGGGCTCGGCGTGGCCCGATCTGGTGGCGTTGGGGTTCTGGTTGCGTCCGGCCGCGTTACGCGCCCACTTGCCGGCGTATGCCTCTCGCTCGCCGCTGGGGCTGACACTGCACCTGGTGCCGTCCAATGTGCCGACGCTGGGGGTGTTCTCCTGGCTGATGGCGTTGCTGGCTGGTAACAGTGCGATAGTACGCCTCTCGCGCCGTCAGGATCCGGTGCAGCAACAGTTGCTGGCCGTGTGCGCCGATTTGTTAGCCAAGCCTGAGTGGCAGGCGATCGCCGCTCGGGTGCGGTTCATTCGTTACGGCCATGACGAGGCGATCACCGCCGCGTTATCGGCGCAGTGCGATCTGCGCGTCGTGTGGGGGGGCGATGCCACCGTTACGGCCATCCGGGCCATAGCGCTGCCACCACGCGGGCGGGAACTGGTGTTTCCGGATCGCCGTTCGCTGGCGCTCCTCGACGCTTCCGCCTGGCTGGCGTTGGATGATGCCCGCCGCCAGCGCCAGCAGGCCGCGCTGGCGCAAGACATCAGCCAGTTTAACCAGCAGGCCTGTGCATCACCGACCACGCTGGTCTGGTTGGGTGACTGGCCGGCTCCGGCACGTGAGGCGTTGTTGGCGGCGTTGGCCGCACCGTTTGCCCAAGATCCGGCTAACGGCATGGAGCGGCTGGTGAACAGCCAGCTGGCGTTGGCCAGCGGTGAGGTGCTGGCGCAGACTGCGGTCGGTAGTCTGAGCCTGTTGCAGCCTGGCGGGGTGCAGACACAGATCGCGACGGGCGGCGGCGTGCTGCTGGAACGGCACTACGCCGATGTGCCGTCCTGGCTGGCCGCCGGTGATCAGGTGCAGACCTGTGTCTGTGTCGGCATTGCGCCTGCGGCGGTGGCGGCCTGGCTGCGTCAATATCCCGACACCCGCATCGACCGGCTGGTAGTGCCAGGTCAGGCGCTGGCGTTTGACTGGTTCTGGGATGGGCAGGATCTGCTGGCCCAGATGAGCCGGCAGACCCGGGTCGGCTAATGCCGCGCCCAGCGCAGTGCCGGCTAACCCGGAGTGTGAAAGCGTTCGCACTTTAGCCCTGAGTGTACGGGCGCTGGCATACAACTTGTATCTGTCTGGCAACAGAGCCGCAGCATGAGGCGCCATTCCCCGTATCGCGTCGTGCGGTAGCCATGCCTGCCGCGGCCGCTTGGCGTCAAATTGAACCGATAACATAGGATAAAGAATGAAAGTCAGTGTGCTGGTTCCGGTCTACAACCTCGAGCGTTTCATTGCCCCCTGTCTCGAGAGCCTGCTGACGCAACAGGCCGATTTCGATTATGAGGTCATCGCCATCGATGATGGCTCCAGCGACGGCTCCTGGGCCATCATGCAGCACCTGGCCAGTCGTTATCCGCAGCTGCGCGCATTGCAGAATCCGCAGAATATTGGTTTGGCGCGTACTCAGAAACGGTTACTGAGCGAGGCTCGCGGCGACTATATCGCCTATGTCGATGGTGATGATCTGGCATTGCCGGGCAAGCTGCAACAACAGGCAGCCTACCTGGACGACCATCCGCACTGCACGCTGTGTTACCACGAAGCCGACATGTTTGACGATGAGAGCGGTCGGACGCTGAAGCTGTTTACCCGCGACTATTACAACTACCGCTATTTACGCCCGGTCGGCGATATCACGGATCTGATCCGCTATGGCTGTTTCGTCAACGCCAGCTCGATCATGTTCCGCCGGCATGAGCGCATGGGTGAGGCCATCGATGATGGTTGCAAGATCATCCTCGACTATCCCTGGCATATCCTGAATCTGGCGTTGCAGCCCGGCACGCTGGATTTTATTCCCGCGGTATTGGGGCGTTATCGCTATCACGCCAACAGTTTTGGCGGCCAGACCCGGCAGTCCGCTGCACGCCGTGAACAGTCGCTGCAAGATATGCTGCGCGCCTGTGACAATGCGGCCGCGTTTGGCGTATCGCCGCTGGTGATCGCCCAGGGGCGCGCTCACCTGTACTACTCCACCGCGCTCTATTTTCTGCGCCAGGAGGACACGCCGCGCTTTAACCACTTTCTCCAACAGTCGGTGAACGAGGTGGCCGCGCTGGCCCCGGGCTGGTTCTTCGACGACCGTCATCAGCTGGCGTGGCAACTCAGGGCCGATCCGGTTCAGGTCAGACAACAGCTATTTGGAGCAAATCCATGACCTATCAGGCAATTGTGGTTGGCGCCGGCCTGTCTGGCGCCGTGATGGCCGAACGCATGGCCAGTCAGCTCGGCTGGCGTGTACTGGTGCTGGAGCAGCGTGACCATCTGGCCGGCAACTGTTTTGACGAACAGGATGCGGCGGGCGTGCTGATCCACCGTTATGGGCCGCACCTGTTCCATACCGATAAGCCGGCGGTGGCCGACTACCTGTCGCAATTCACCCAGTGGCATCCCTACGAGCATCGGGTGCTGTCGCGTATCGATGGCCAACTGGTGCCGCTGCCGTTCAACCTGACCAGCATCGAACGTTGTTTCCCCGCCGACAAGGCGCAAGCGCTGATCGCGGCACTGGTGTCGCGCTATGGCGAGGGGGCGCGGGTGCCGATCCTGACGTTGCGTCAGCAGGCCGATCCGCTGCTCGGCGAGTTGGCGGAGTTCATATATCAAAAGGCGTTCGTCAACTACACCAGCAAGCAGTGGGGCATGCCGCCCGAGGCGATTTCGCCGGAGGTGACCGCCCGGGTACCCGTGGTGGTCAGCCGTGATGATCGCTACTTTACCGATCCGTTCCAGGCGGTGCCGCAAGGGGGCTACAGTGCCATGGTGGCGGCGATGCTGGCCCACCCCAACATCGAATTGCAGTTGTCGACGCCGATGAGCGCTCGCGTGGCGCTGGACTGGGAACAGGGGCGTGTCATGCTGGACGGTGTCCCGTTCACCGGCCCGCTGATCTACACCGGCATGCTGGATGTGCTCTGTGCTGGCAGTGAGCCACTGCCGTACCGTTCGCTGCGTTTCGAACATCGCCACCTGGCGCAGCCGCAATTCCAGCCGGTGACGACGGTGAATTACCCCAATGAAGAGGCCTACACCCGCATCACCGAGTTCAAGCACCTGACCGGGCAAGTACACGCGGGCACCAGCATCGTCTACGAGTATCCCTGTGCCTACGAGCCTGAACAGGGATTGGAGCCCTATTACCCGCTGTTTACCGACACTGCCCAGGCGCGCTATGCCGACTGCCGCGCCCGGCTGGAGTGCTTTACCCAGTTAATACCGTTAGGCCGCCTGGCCGAATACCGCTATTTCGATATGGACGATGCGGTGGACAATGCATTGCAACACTATCAGCTCCTGGCCCAGCCGATGACAAGGAGATAAGCGTGATGAATTATCTATCGGAACTAGATGGGATCCTTCATGCGCAGCCGATCCGTGCCATTTCATGTGATGTTTTCGATACTCTAATCTTCCGTCACGCCGGGACTACAGAGCAGCTTTGGCGGCGGCTGGCCGAGCAGGCCTACGAACGCGGATTGCTGTATAACGAGGATCCTGACGCCTTTGTTGAATACCGGAAAGAGGCTGAAGCGGCGGCTCGGCGGCAGATGATGCAGCATGAGGGGCACCGCGAGGTTCGTCTGGAGCACATCTATGCTTGCTGGCCCAGCGTGCAGGGTGAGCAGTTGGCACAGCTGGAACAGCAGCTGGAATACGACGGTTGGCAGCTTAATTCGCTCCTGGTTGATTGGTTGGTCGGCCAGCAACAGCGAGGCCTGCCAATCGTGCTGTTGTCGGATATGTATTTGCCGGCCAGTTTGTTGCAGCGCTTCTTCAGGGCCAAGGCCCCCCAACTGTTGCTGCATAAGATCTATGTTTCCGGCGAAAATCAAGCCAGCAAACAGGATGGACGTTTGTATCAGCTTCTGCTGGCTAACCAGCAGTGGCAGCCAGCATCGGTATTACACATTGGGGACGACAAGATTACCGATCTGCAGATGGCAAAGGCCTCAGGACTACACGCCTGTCATGTTGGTCTGGGGGATGATTATCTGGCGCAATTGAAATACGAACAGCGTCTTTTTCCGTTGGCTATCCCTGGATTGGAGTGCTTGCGGCGGCAATGGCGTTGGTTAAGTGATGGATCCGTCAGCAGTGCAATAGCCAGCCGTGTTTATGCGCCTGTGCTTTATGCATTTGCACGCTGGGTCATCGCACGTTGCCAGAAGCAGGGTATCTCTACGCTATTTTGCCTGTTGCGCGAAGGTGAAGTCATCGCGCGTCTTATTCAGCAAATTCCCGGACATTCGCTGAGTGTCAGGACGCTGGCTGTCTCCCGACGATCCAGCTATCTGCCAAGCAGAGATTGGTCGCTAGAGCTGTTGCATTCGCTCTGTCAGCGTCGCGGCTATACATTGGCCGAATTGCTAGAGGATCTCGGATTGACGTGTCCGGCTCGTTGGGCGGAACAACATCATTCGGCATTATCGGATTTGCAGCGGACGCCAAACTGGCGTGAGCTGGTGAGCTGGTTGGAATGCTGCCAGCCGCAGATCGTTGCCCACCTGCAGCAACAACGACAGTGGTTGCTGCAATATCTGTTACAGCAGGGGGTAACCAACAGCCCAGAGATCGCCATTCTCGATTGGGGATGTGGTGGTAGCTTATTGCAAAATCTTCATCAGTTAGCAGGGCTGAATGACGCTAACTACTTCATGTTTTATGCCAGTCAGCGAGCTAGTCGTGTTGCCTTGAGTCAAAAACTGCAGGTGTTTCAACCTGCAGCATGCCACGGCTGGGCACAGCAACTGGCAGCCTATCCCGAGGTCAGCGAGATCCTGCTCAATGGTCCGCTCTGCTCGACCCGGGGTTACCAATTGTCTGCGGATGGCCAGGTTATCCCGCTGGCGGTGGTGCAATCTGAGGAATGCATCGCCAACCAGCCATCAAGCAAGGCATTTATTCACACGCTGTTAGCATGGGGGGAGCGAGCTGCGGCTGCCGGCTGGATGATAGCGGAACCGTCACTTCATCAGCGTCACTACCTGTTAGCGGTGCTCTATCGCCTGATTCTTTATCCCATGTGGCACGAAGCCCGACTGCTGGCCGACTTACCCCTGCCGATGGCGCCAGGTATGAGCCAACCGCTGTTAGCTGAAAGTGCAGTATTGGCGCTTAAAGAGCGCGTTCACAGCGGTGAACAGGCCTATCAGTTGTCACTGGATGGCTCGGACCCGATTTTGCGCAGTGTTGCCTGGTATCCCGGACTCGTAGCCTTGGCGTTTCCTGACCAATTACAGCTGAGCGGTGAACTGGCCGCTTATCAGGATGATGAGAAAGTTGCACCGTTGTTGCTGCAAAAATTGCAACAGTCTGGAATTAGCCAAACCGCGCTATATGGAGCGGGTGAATTAGGGTTGAAAGTGTACGAGTACCTGACGACACATGGGATTGTCATCAATTGTGTGATTGATCGGCGGGCGTTGAGTAGCCGTATTCAATTGGGTGAGCATGAGGTAATCACGTTGGCTGAAGCTAAAAAGCGGAATGTGGCATGTTTTACTGTCGCATCCCGGGCTTTTGCTAATGAAATAAGTGCCGAGATCCGGCAGTGTTATGACGATAAAGCAGAACACGCGCGTATTATTGTCTTTAGATAGTAATATCGGTGTTTATTTAAGCAAAGTAACTGTATTTATGAACTAATATGGCGATGCTTTCGGTTCATAATGACACATTGTTATAGCGTCACCTCTCGGTATGGGGGGTGAGCTAAGAGGAGTTAAAATGGCAGACGCAATTAAGGCACCAGGTTTATTTCAGGTTGAATTGACTAATTACTGTAATATCGATTGTACCATGTGTGCTCGTTCTGCCGGCCTGAAACGGCCGATCGGGCATATGGACTTGGAACTTTTCAAGAAAATTGTCGATCAATCCCGTGAATATCAAATGCCGATTCATTGGTTGCATCACTTTGGTGACACCCTAATCTATCCAAAATTGCGCGAAGCATTGCGATATTTCAAAGCTCATGGTTATGGCCCTGGAAATGTATCTACCAATGCAATTTTATTGAATGACGACAAGATTGACATGTTGTTGGAATATGGTGGGAATGTATTGTGCTGCATCGACACCATGGATCCTGTCGCTTATAAAAAAATAAGAAACAACAATCACTTTGAAAAAGTGAAACACAATATTGAAAAGTTCATTTCCGAGCGTGATCGCAGAAACTCCGATACCATAATAACAATACAGTTTTTGCGTACTGCGCATAATATGGATGAAGATTTGACCAACATGATGGATCACTTTGGTCAGCATGACAATGTGCGCTTTATAGAAAAACGCACGGACAAGCACCCGAAAGGGGGCGATATTACTGTGGTCGCGCTGGATGATGAATTCCATAACAAACGCACCTGTTTCAAAATTCGTTCCGAGTTATGTGTGCTTTGGACCGGGGAGTGCGTGCCATGTTGTTGGGATGCCGATGGTGAACAGATTATTGGTGATGTGCGCAACGAAACCCTCGTCGATATCTGGCAAGGTGAACGCCACAAAAAAATGCAGCAGCAATTATATAAGGGGGAAACAGGAGTTTTATCCTTGTGTGATAAATGTACAGGCCCTATCAGTGACAATATTATGGGGTTGCGGGAGCAGGTTAATGCCCATGCATTACGCTGGATTAAAGAAGGTAAAAGAGTTGTGCTTGCGGCCGCCAGCAAGGCCATGTTTGATCTGTATGAAAAAACACAATTACGCAACCTGAACGTTGCGGCATTCTGCGATATAAATCCCGAAGGTAAAGTGCCACCCGTCAATATCCCAGTGCTGCCTTATTCTGCAATTGAAGAGATTAAACCGGATGCGATTCTTATCTTCTCGCCAGCCTATAGTACTGAAATTTATTTCCAACAGAAGCACTGGCGCGAAGACAATATTGAGATAGTCGTGCTTGGTGAATTCTTATAATCCGGTATGGTTGCAGGAGTATTTTATGCCTTTTTTTATGCAGAGCTATCTTGCGCCGCTTCCCTCCGTGGTGCTTGAAAACTACCAGAAGCATCTCGAGCCGTTGAAGCATAAACACAAGCGAATTGTATTCGCTCCACATTGTGAGTTAGTTTTTAACTTGGTTTACCGTGGCTATTTTCGTCACTTCAATGTGTTAGGGGCGCTGGATCGGAATAGCAAGAAAATTGGTAAAACAGGCAATGGTCTTTTTGCTTTTAGCTATGACTCGCTCGCGGATTTGAAGCCTGATGTGGTGGTGGTAGCCAATACCCGATACCACAATGAAATCATGGATTCACTGCGCACAAGTGCAGTGGAGCTAAATTTCGAATTAGTTGATCTTTGCGCAGGTTATGAGCATGCCACTTTCCGACAGGAATTAGCTGAGTTTTTAGATTGTCGGAAAATCAGTCAATTAAGGCCCGGCTGCGTAGATGTTCCGGAAACCATTAACGCTACAGATACTATGGCGGTTGAAATTGTAATTGAAACCGGTTGGGGGCTCGGTGATAAATTATGTGCATTGAGCGCTGCACGCGAGTTTGCCCGACGAAATCCTAATCTGTCGGTTTATTACAATACTTTGCCGAGTATTGTTTCTGCCTATGGTGATGACCTTGTTAAATTGGGTTCGGGTGCTTATCCATTACCAGAAAATTATGCGCTGTTTCATCGAGAAAAAGATGCATCACCCGCAGCGAATTATTTGGGATGCTATTATCTCGGTTTAGGTATTAATTTTGAATCTAATCCAGGCCTCGAGTTACCTACTGTATCCCCCTGTACAGGACTAACGCCTGGAAGTTATATTGCATTACAGCCAACGGCCAATTGGGCTAAACCAAATCTGTCGTTAGATGATATAAAGCGCATAATACAGGACTCCCCTTTACCTGTTGTTCTGACTGGAAATTATATTACTAATAACACCACGGATAATATTTCTGACGAAGATAAACAGCGATTTAATCAGGAACTGATCGCTGCTGGGGCTAATGCCTCATATATCGGCGATGAAATGAATATGCTTAAACTTATTCGTCATGCTGCCCTGGTACTGACTCCTCGCTCTGCGAGTGCGCATATTGCAGCCGGCTATGGTGTTAAAACTGTGGTCTGGGTACCTAATGATGGCGAAAATTGGCATCTGGATTACCCAAATTGGCAACATATACGTGTTTCGGCTGCCCAAGAACACGTTAGTGATGAGTTAATCCGTGGAATGCATAACCTGCTAAATACAAAATAATTTGGAGCTGAGATGACATCCTTTATCCATGATTGTGTATACAAAAAGATATTCAGTTTATTACCCGAACTCATTCATTCGCAAGCTCGCGTGCTATTGTATCCTGCTGGCGCTATGACTAAGGAGTTGATACAAAAGAATGTATTTAGAGGTTGTAATTTAATCGGCATTGCTGATAAATCATGCTGCGATGGATTTGATACCACACTTAACGTTGCTACATATGGCCGTGACACCATATTTCAAGCTGCTCCAGAATATATTTTGATCTGCTCGCTTTCATTTCATAATGAAATCATGAGTGATTTTTTCGCGGACTGTTTAGCAAAAAATGTAAAGCTCATTGATCTATCAGAAGGCTTTGAAGCAGGCAAAGAAGATAGAACATCTGCTTATATTGATAAAGTCAATGCCTTGCTCTGTGCGTCAGAGATTCGTGCGCTGCTAGCTGATGAAAAATATAAAGATAAACGACGTCTGGAGCCTTTTGGATATAAGTGTTATTCACAGCACGATGAAGATGGAATGTTGGCTGAAGTTTTCCGTCGTCTGGGGCCTGGCTTGCCTCGTTCATTTGTCGAATTTGGCGTTGGTGATGGTCTAGAAAATAATTCATTATTACTGTTGAAGCAGGGCTGGCAAGGTTTGTGGATTGAAGGTAGTAATGCTAATGCTACCTTGATAAAAAAGCGGTTTGAAAAACAAATTGCGGAAGAGCAACTGCATTTTGAACATCAGTTCATCGATAAAGATAATATCAACCAGTTGATAGGTGCTCATTTCACTGGGGAAATTGGCATGTTATGTGTTGATATCGATGGCAACGATTATTATGTCTGGGAAAAAATTGATGTTGTGCAACCCTGGGTTGTGGTCATTGAATATAATGCTAAATTCCCGCCGCCAATGAAGTGGTCAATTGAATATGACAAAAAGCACATCTGGAATCTGACGGATTATCAGGGTGCAAGTTTGGCAGCATTAGCCGAATTGGGAGACAAAAAGCAATATCAATTGGTTGGTTGTAATCTGAATGGTACCAATGCCATCTTTGTGCGAAAAGATAAGATCAATGACCAATTCCTTGTGACGAATGATTTGCTGGAATATTACCACCCGCCAAGATATTTCCTCACCGATGGTTACCGGATGATGTGTGGTCATGTTCCTGATCCGCGAATGGGTGTTATTCTGTAGTTTTTTTAAAAACAACAGGTGCATCGTGAGTCCCGATGCACCGCTTTTTACACCCAGGGATCTGGTATAAAAACATATGCTATCAGGGGCGACAATGATGAAAGAACTTGTTCTTGGCATTAATTATTTTGGACATGATTCAGCCGTGTCGCTGGTCAATATGAATGGCGATGTTCTATATTGCTTAACCGAGGAGCGGTTTTCTAATATAAAACATGATGGGTCTTTTCCTATTATGTCTATCAATAAAATTATCGATTTGATAAAAAAACATGCGCTTGGGAGTTTGAAATATATCGCGCTTAATCATGATCCTGAGCTGTATGTGACCGATAAGTTATTCAGTTATATTGACAGTCTCTGTGTTAAAGAACAGTCCTTGATACTCAAGGACAGTATTTTGTCTGTGTTGCCAGAAATACGGGTATGTCGGCAAGATATGTATCCGATGAATTATCTGGAAGAATTAATGAGACACATAGGTATTCATAAAGATGTGTCAAAAGATTTGCTTCGATATATACAATGGTCTCTTAATCGTTATCTTTACACGCAACAAACAATAACGAATGTTTCGGCCATGTTTCCAGAGTGCCAAGTAATTCCAGTGGCACATCATGCCTGTCATGCGGCAAGCGCTTTCTTCTGCTCTGGTTATTCAGAGTCTGCCATTATGACAATTGATGGTTACGGTGAATATGATACGGTTACCCTAAATAGCTGTTCCGAATAGTAGATCACCGGAGGAAGGGAACTCAGTCCAGTTTGTGCGATCTGATTAGTCGCTAAACAAAACAAGCCACACCCAAAGGACTGAGTTGATGCCTATCCTACCACCTCTGCCACGACCACAACGGCGCCGCATTCACAAAATCATCCATGCCACCCGTGATAAAGGACATGCTCGTCGCTTGATGGCCATCTTGCTGTTACATGAAGGACGCACGATCACCGATGTTCATCACCTTACCGGCGCTGCGCGCTCGACCATCGGTCGTTGGCTTCGGTGGTATCGAGATGAAGGCATAGATGCGCTAGAAGCCTTACCGGCTGGCCGTGCCCCAGTCTTACCTATCGCCAAGATTGTCACCCTACTGGTGCTGCTCATGCAGTTTTCTCCGCAAGATTTTGGTTATCAGCGCAGCCGTTGGTGTACTGAACTATTGGCTATAAAAATCAATCGGTTAACAGGGCTCAATGTGGCAGCCTCCACGCTCCGCCGATGGTTACCTCGTATGGGCATTGTCTGGCGCAGGCCCGTGCCGACCTTGCGGATAAAAGACCCAGCCTATCAGGAAAAAATGGCGAATATCGACGCCGCGCTGGCCCGCTGTGATGCCGATAATCCGGTGTTTTATGAGGATGAAGTCGATATAGACCTCAATCCCAAATTAGGAGCCGACTGGATGTTCAGAGCGCAGCAAAAGCGGGTTGTCACACCGGGGCAGAATGCCAAGCATTATCTGGCAGGCGTTCTCCACGCAGGCAACGGAAGGGTACTTTACGTCAGCGGGATCAAGAAAAACTCATCGCTGTTTATTGCCATGCTGGAAAAGCTGCGCCACCACTACCGACGAGCCAAAACCATCACGTTGATCCTCGATAACTACATCATTCACAAAAGCAAACAGACCGAGCGATGGTTGAAGAAGAATCCCAAGTTCTGCCTGGTGTTCCAGCCAGTTTACAGCCCTTGGGTTAATCACATAGAACGGCTATGGCACAAGTTACATGAAACCATCACGCGCAATCATCAATGCAGAGGGATGGCAAACCTGCTGGCCCGAGTGAAACACTTCATGGATACCGTGTCTCCTTTCCCGGGGAATGGCTATGGCACAGCGAAGGTGTAGCACTATTGGGATCAGTTATTTA
>NZ_JBFOCK010000064.1:0-4065 GCF_040907765.1 Aeromonas sp. s9 | reverse complement strand
CTCAGAGATCCCCTCATTTTTAGAGACTCAAATAATTCCAAGTGTGCGGGTATATAAGCGGTGTTGCTTCAGGTAGTAGATAAATTTACCCATCAACAAGACCGCATTGGCTTCTTTCATTTTAGGCAGCAACTGGTAATAAATGACCCCTTGCCGAAAGAACGAATAGGTTCGGCTCTTGCTGGTATTGACCTTGATCGTTCTCTCTAGACCGACACTGTCTCCAGCCTTACCCAGCAGCGTCAGCAAGACGATGGCCAAGGCACTGAACAAAAACAGTCGGTCACGCCGGACCGGATTACTGATGTGCACATCTCCCATACCCATGCCGAATTTGTAATCTTTGATATCCCGAAAACTGGTCTCGATACCCCAGCGCTGGCCGTATAGTTGCAACGCCTTGGCGGCACTCAGATCGGTCCGGTTACTGGCCAGAAACCACGCGTCTTTCATGCCACTCTTGTGACAACAATAGACCCGCTCGACAGGCTGTCGTTGCCCAGTGAGCTCCACCTCCTTGAGGGTTCGGGTGCGCCCGGTCGGCGTTAGCCAGTCGCGGGCGGGAACCTGCTCTCCACCAGAGTAACCAACCAAAATATTTCCTTTAAATCTAATGATATAGGCAAAGCCTAGCTCTTGTTCCAGGCGCTCGAACAGCTCCATGTAACCAAACCCACGGTCAGCGACTACCGTCACGAAGATACCTTCTGGCAGGGTCTGCTTGAGTTTGGTGAGCAGCTCTTTCTCATGGGCATTGCGTTGCCCTTTGAGCAACGATTTTCGATGGGTTTTCCACAGCAGCGGAGTACTGCGGCCATGGTTGGTTTGCAGGCTGATAACCAAGGTGCTGTGATCATCGGCATCGAATTCGGTCCAGTCCATGGATACCACGATCTCGGTGCGTTCACCGACCACATAGGGAACCCAATCGTCAAAGAGGCTCCAGACGTTGAGCTTGGTGTTAGTGAGCAGGCGGTCCACCTGTTTCACCGCATGTTTGCGCTCGAGACCATTGGCCAAGGAGAGACCATTCCCGATGGCGTGGATGGCCAGCGAACCGGATTCGATAACCCCGAGGGTTGCATTGGCCAGGGAAAGAACACGCTTGGCATGCATGTCCTGTCCAAATATCTCGTTGATGTGGTTGAGGATTAGATCGTGGTTAAACATGGCGATTATCTGTCGGGTATTAGCTGGTCAAGGATGGCGATCATACCTCAGAAGCCGCGCCACGCCTCGCTCATACGAGGGGATGGTTAAGGGGTAGATAGATGCTAATGGTATAGGTTTAATGGTGAGTGACTTACCTGACTTGTTAGACATACTCTGCTGGAGGTAAATCTCCAGCTACGATCTCCGGAGAAAATGAGAATACTTTTGCGAACCTTTTCTTGCCGCATACTTTTCTAGGAAGTGACAAGAACCAATTGAGCATCCCAGGTGGCGCATCGTACTCCATAGTGATTGTGAGGGACTCAGCTTTTAACCCAAGCGGGCTTCCACCACCTTCAGGGTATTCATATAGATCAAACTTCCTAAAGCTAAACAGATGTTGACTTTGCCCTGGGGCAAACTGGGAAATTGTTGACCGAAAAACACCACCAAAATCCTCTCGTGGATGATGCCGTTTCAACTCGCCGTTTATGCGCAAAGTTACGTTCTCGGCTCGTACCCCACCAATATTCACTAAAGTAAATTGGATGAAAATATCCTGAGGCCGATTTTTATGCACCGTTCCCTCATTCCATCTACACCAATGGGAATTTCGAGCTCTTGCTCAGGGCCAAATCTGTTTCGAACTTGGTAATAGACTTCTAATACAGGTTTCTTGTGAGAGCTAACAACTTGGAGCCCAACTCTGAGCGAACCTGTTGCAATCGATGTAGGTATCTCTAACATCTTCATTACCTATATACAAAACGCTGTCTTCGCCATAGTAGATTATTTGAAGAATCTCTAAGTCCGCTCATAACACAATCATGTCAGCAACTTGATAGCCAAGGTTCGTGATCTCGAATACTTCGCCCTTGCTGCCACGATCAACCACTAGGTCATGCATCCTGAGTTGTTGGAGTGCGTCTTCCCATTTTGCAATCTCCCGTCGGTCCATGGAAGGCAGCAAATTTTTGCCGTTTGTTTGAATAGCTGTTCCATCGAGGTATCGAACATGGAGAATCGCTCCCCCTTGGTCTTGGCTGGCTTCTTTCAACAGTATTCTTGCTTCTTGTGAAATGTGTGGAATTTTCGTACGGGACTCGACGACAACATCTTCAAACTCTTCAGCCTCTTCTACTTGAAAAAGCTGGTGCTCATTCAATTTTAGTTGCAGATGCCGATAGAACTTATCTTTAAACTCTGAATGACTGTCATAGCTCTCATAAAGACCACGACTCTGGCAGGACTGTTTGAACTCTTTTAGTCGTTGAACTTGAGTTAAATCAACTGTATCCATGGCAACTGGTTGACTGGAGAAGTACAACATCACAGGTTTGCCAGACGCTATGTGTTCTTCAATCTCCTCTACTGTGCCACTCAAATGGTGTTCAGTGGGAGTTCCAATGCGTGTCCAGAATACTCCCACAAGCAGGTCACACTTTTTCAATACTTGCTTATTGATAATTTTCTGTGCTGGCGATCCCATTTCCGGTGATGAGTGTGTTTCCCACCCAACTGGTAATAGGACTATTTTTCTCACTCCAGAGTTAATAGCGTTCCATTCGTAGATGACATCTCGAACGATAGCCCTCTCCGAAGCGACATCGCCAGGCGAAGCAATCATTACATTGAATGTCGTAGCAGTGTAACTCACCTTAAAATCTCCTTGTGCTGGTTAACCATATACGAGAAGGAAGAATTTCTTTTTAGAGAATAACAAATCCCACACCGTATTATTTTTCGATTTCTAAATAGCTGTTCCGAATAGTAGATCACCGGAGGAAGGGAACTCAGTCCAGTTTGTGCGATCTGATTAGTCGCTAAACAAAACAAGCCACACCCAAAGGACTGAGTTGATGCCTATCCTACCACCTCTGCCACGACCACAACGGCGCCGCATTCACAAAATCATCCATGCCACCCGTGATAAAGGACATGCTCGTCGCTTGATGGCCATCTTGCTGTTACATGAAGGACGCACGATCACCGATGTTCATCACCTTACCGGCGCTGCGCGCTCGACCATCGGTCGTTGGCTTCGGTGGTATCGAGATGAAGGCATAGATGCGCTAGAAGCCTTACCGGCTGGCCGTGCCCCAGTCTTACCTATCGCCAAGATTGTCACCCTACTGGTGCTGCTCATGCAGTTTTCTCCGCAAGATTTTGGTTATCAGCGCAGCCGTTGGTGTACTGAACTATTGGCTATAAAAATCAATCGGTTAACAGGGCTCAATGTGGCAGCCTCCACGCTCCGCCGATGGTTACCTCGTATGGGCATTGTCTGGCGCAGGCCCGTGCCGACCTTGCGGATAAAAGACCCAGCCTATCAGGAAAAAATGGCGAATATCGACGCCGCGCTGGCCCGCTGTGATGCCGATAATCCGGTGTTTTATGAGGATGAAGTCGATATAGACCTCAATCCCAAATTAGGAGCCGACTGGATGTTCAGAGCGCAGCAAAAGCGGGTTGTCACACCGGGGCAGAATGCCAAGCATTATCTGGCAGGCGTTCTCCACGCAGGCAACGGAAGGGTACTTTACGTCAGCGGGATCAAGAAAAACTCATCGCTGTTTATTGCCATGCTGGAAAAGCTGCGCCACCACTACCGACGAGCCAAAACCATCACGTTGATCCTCGATAACTACATCATTCACAAAAGCAAACAGACCGAGCGATGGTTGAAGAAGAATCCCAAGTTCTGCCTGGTGTTCCAGCCAGTTTACAGCCCTTGGGTTAATCACATAGAACGGCTATGGCACAAGTTACATGAAACCATCACGCGCAATCATCAATGCAGAGGGATGGCAAACCTGCTGGCCCGAGTGAAACACTTCATGGATACCGTGTCTCCTTTCCCGGGGAATGGCTATGGCACAGCGAAGGTGTAGCACTATTGGGATCAGTTATTTA
>NZ_JBFOCK010000063.1:0-40861 GCF_040907765.1 Aeromonas sp. s9 | reverse complement strand
CTAATGGGATGGTCGCCCCTCCCCAAAACGGCATCTGAGTGCCAAAGTGGCGAATGTAAGTTCCCACTGATGAGAGAGGCGACCACCATGAAGGCTACGACTATCGGCATTGATCTGGCAAAACATCTCTTCCAATTACATGGCGTTGATCAACATGGCAAGACGGTCCTCAAGCGACAGTTGAAGCGGGATCAGATGCTCTCATTCTTTACCAATCTTCCTCCTAGCCTGATCGGCATGGAGGCATGCGGCAGTGCCCATTACTGGGCCAATAAACTGCAAGGAATGGGGCATACCGTCAAACTGATGGCGCCGCAGTTCGTTAAGCCCTATGTGAAGACCAACAAGAACGATGCTGCGGATGCAGAAGCTATCTGCGAAGCCGTCACCCGACCCAATATGCGGTTTGTGCCAATAAAAAATGGCGAGCAGTTAGCCGTGTTGGCGCTACATCGCGCAAGGCAAGGGTTCGTCAAAGCCAGAACGGCACAAGCTAATCAAATCAGGGGCCTGCTGGCTGAACATGGCATCATTGTCCCTAAAGGTATTGCACACATTAGCCTACGATTGCCCAAGCTCCTGGAGGATGCAGAGAACAACCTACCCGGAACGTTTCGTCAATTAATTGAGCGTTTAGGGGAGCACCTCAAAGAGCTCGCCAAGCAGGTGAATGAACTGGAAGAGCAGATCTGGTGTTGGCACAAAAAAAACTCGGCAAGCCAGAAGCTGGCTAAGATGCCGGGTATTGGTCCTCTCACGGCCAGTGCACTGGTAGCGTCTATCGGCGATGCAAAGCAGTTCGAAAATGGCCGCCAGCTAGCAGCCTGGCTGGGCTTGGTACCCAAGCAACATTCCAGCGGCGGCAAGCAGACCCTGTTGGGGATAAGCAAACGCGGTGACATCTATCTACGCACACTGCTGATCCACGGGGCCCGCTCCGTGCTCCGGGTCGCTGAGCGTAAGACAGAGTACGCAGGAAGCTGGCTTTCGGGGGTCATGGAGCGACGTAACCATAATGTAACGGTAGTGGCACTGGCCAACAAGAATGCACGCATCATCTGGGCATTACTTGCCCATGAGCGCGAGTACGATGCTGATCACGCAGTAGCGGCCTGAGCGCAATAGCTAGCACAGGAACGGTGTTTCATAGCAAGCGTGACAAAGTATCGAGTTAACAACCAGCGTTAGAAAGTACCACCGATTGCACGGGCGATCATGACGTGATGGCGAGGCAGGTCAGACCGTGACTGGCAAAACCCGACAGACACAGGGCACTAATAAGTGCGTTTAGCTGATAGAGGAGCCAGTCAGCGAATTCCATCAGGGATAGAGGCTGTTGCCTCGGTGAAATCCGGATCTATGGCTGCAATCTCAACCTGACTCACTTTCATTGATTGAGGGCTTGGCAAACCGGGGCGACCATCTATGTGTCTGGACAGGGGTATTCAGAACAGCTGCTCGTCGTCGGCATCCACGAAGAGTTGCAGGCAGTCGCGGGCTTCATCCCGGTGCAGCCGCAGGTGGATGGGGTTGCAGCAGGCCATGCAATCTTCGTAGAACTCCTGATCCCCCTGGCTGGCATCCAGCTCGACCCGGGTGTGGTGGCCGCAGTGGGGGCAGACGATACGCTTGCTGGTGTACTCGATCATGGTGACCTCCTCGGGCCCGTGGGCCGTCTCTGTGCTCCTGCTGATTCTAGTCGCCACAAGGCGGCGCAACCGCGAGCAAGCGCACGTTTATGAGCGGGCTCAAGCGAGGCAGGAGGTCAGTCCGTGTTGCCTACTTGACCCAGCCGGCCAGCATCTCTGTGTTCAGCTCGGCAAGAGAGCGCAACTCGTGGTTGGCGATGGCCAGACGGGGATCGCCGACCAGCGCCGGGTCCGGCACGATCAGCGCCGTCATGGAGGCTGCCTTGGCCGCCAGCAGGCCGGTGAAGCTGTCCTCAATGGCGAGACAGTGCACAGGCTCGACGCCGAGCTTCTCGGCGGCGTGGATATAGACATCCGGGTGGGGTTTGCCAAAGCGCTCCACCTCGGCGGAGTGGACCGCCATGAAACGGTCCTGGATGCCGAGTTTGCCGAGCACCGCCTCGACCATGGCAAACGGGGAGGAGGTGGCGAGCCCGATCTTGAGCCCTTGGGCCTCGATGAGGTCGAGCGCTTCCAGCACCCCGGCCTTGGGCTGCCCCTCTTGCAGGATGAGCGCGATCACCTGATCCAGGATGCGCTGTACCACCTCTTCCTGGCTGGGGCTGTTCCAGGGGCGGATCCGGTACCAGTGGGCCACCAGCTGATCGATGCGCACCCCTATGGTGGAGTTGCAGTCCTCCTCGGTGTGGAAGTGGCCCAGTTCGGCGAAGACGGCCATCTGTGCCCGTTGCCAGAAGGGTTCCGAGTCGATCAGAACACCATCCATATCGAAGATCACGGCAGTTAACATCTTGTACTCCTGACATAGGTGAAGGGGGGATTATAAGCCCGGTGCTTCAATGGGAAAGGGGCAGTCACCTGCCCCTTGCGCCGGATCACGCAGATAAACGTTTGTTTTTGCGTGGTAAAGCGGAGTGCCTAGAACAGTACCTCGACTCGGGCTGCCACCGTCTTGGCCTGCTCCACGGCTTCCTGGCAATCCTGCCCACGGGCGAGCGCCACCCCGAGGCGACGACGACCGGCGATCTCCGGCTTGCCAAAGAGACGCAACTGGGCACCGGGCACCAGGGCCAGTGCCTCGCCGATCCCCTGATAGCGGATATCCTGGCTGTGGCCTTCCCGCAGCACCACGGCAGAGGCGCTCGGGCCGTACTGGGTGATGGTGCCGACGGGCAGCCCCAGGATGGCGCGCACGTGCAGGGCGAACTCGGAGAGATCCTGGGAGATCAGGGTCACCATGCCGGTGTCGTGGGGGCGGGGGGAGACTTCGCTGAACCACACCTCGTCACCCCTGATGAAGAGCTCGACCCCGAACAGACCGTAGCCGCCAAGGGCTTCAACCACCTTGGCCGCCACCTCCTTGGAGCGGGCCAGGGCCAGCTCGCTCATGGCCTGGGGCTGCCAGGATTCGCGGTAGTCGCCATCCTCCTGACGATGGCCGATAGGCTCGCAGAAGTGGATGCCATCGACGGCGCGCACCGTGAGCAGGGTGATCTCGTACTCGAAAGGAACGAAGCCTTCGACAATCACCTTGCCACGACCGGCACGGCCCCCCTCCTGGGCATAGGTCCAGCTTTCATCCAGCCTGGCGAGATCGCGCAGCAGGCTCTGCCCCTTGCCGGAGGAGCTCATCACCGGTTTGACCACGCAGGGGAGGCCGATGGTCTCGACGGCGGCCACAAACTCCTCCTTGCTCTGGGCAAAGCGGTAGGCAGAGGTGGGCAGCCCCAGGGTTTCGGCGGCGAGGCGACGGATCCCCTCCCGGTTCATGGTGAGCTGGGTGGCGCGGGCATTGGGCACCACCTTGACCCCTTCCTGCTCGAGGGCGGCCAGGGTGTCGGTGGCGATGGCTTCAATCTCGGGGATGATGAGGTCGGGCTTGACCTCGGCCACCAGGTCGCGCAGGGCGGCGCCATCCAGCATGTCCAGCACGCGGGCCTGGTGGGCCACCTGCATGGCGGGGGCGTTGGCATAGCGGTCGGCGGCGATCACCTCGATACCGAGCCGCTGCAGCTCGATGGCGACCTCCTTGCCGAGTTCGCCTGATCCCAGCAGCAGGGCACGGGTCGCAGTGGGGCGGGTGGCGGTTCCAAACATCTGATCTCTCCTGAGGTCGGTGGTCAGCAGGGCTGATCCGGGTGAGCAAAAAAAGAGGCACGCATGGCGTACCTCAGGAAGTGGGTGGGTGGGCGCGCTGCTCCAGATGGGTGAGCAGGGTGATGGCGCCGATGATGATGGCCGCCCCCAGCCACAAGCGACCGGGGGGCGCCCAGCCAAATACCAGCCAGCCGGCCAGCACGTTCATGGGCAGCTTGGCAAAATCGAAAGGTTGCACGAAGGAGGCCTCCGCCACGCTGTAGGCGCGGGCGATGGACATCTGGGCCAGTGCCGACAGTACGCCCGAGGCGGCCACCAGCAGCCACTGGGTTTCGCTCGGCCACTGCCATTCAGGGATCGCCAGCATGGCGTTGAACGGGGTGCTGAAGACGAGCAGGTAGACGACGATGGTGTGGGACGACTCGCTTGCTGCCTGATAGCGCACCAGCAAGGAGTAGCCTGCCCAGAAGAGGGCGGCCGCCACCGGCAGCAGGGAGGCCAGGGTGAAGTCGTCGGTCCAGGGGGCCAGGATCAGCATGGCGCCGACAAAGCCGGCCAGGGTGGCCAGGATGCGGGCCCGGCTCACCTGCTCTTTGAGAAAGAGGGCTGATCCCAGGGTGGCAAACAGGGGGGAGGTCATCAAGAGCGCGATCCCCTGCCAGATGGGGACGGGGACCGCCAGGGCCCAGAGCCAGAACTGGATGCCGGTCACCGCCAGGGCGACCCGCAGCAGGTGCAGGCGCAGCTGGTTCGTCATCAGGGACTGGCGCAGACCGTGGCGCACCAGCCAGGGCAGCAGGCAGACCAGGGCTATCAGATATTGGTGAAAGGCGACCTGGGTCGAGGGGAGGCCGAGCGTGAAGCTGACATACTGGCTCAGGCTGTTGACGGCGGCGAAGCAAAGGCCTGCCACCATCATCCAGACGGCGCCGGCAAAGGGGGAATGCCTGCGGGAGGAGGTCATGAGATCCGGATCACGTACAAAAAGTGCGGCGGATCATAACGGCAATCGTTTGTCATGCCAAGGGTGCGGAG
Source organism: Aeromonas sp. s9 (assembly GCF_040907765.1). Lineage (NCBI taxonomy): Bacteria > Pseudomonadati > Pseudomonadota > Gammaproteobacteria > Aeromonadales > Aeromonadaceae > Aeromonas > Aeromonas sp. s9. Next base: position 36,080 of record NZ_JBFOCK010000063.1, on the reverse strand, counting down.
TTTGATGAGCCCCTCTCTGCCGAGGAAATGCACAGGCATCAAATTTTTTGAATGACTTGAGCATCTATTTTCGCTATCAGGCTTTAATGCCAGTCTTTATAGTGACCTCCATCGACAGCCTGGCTGTTCAATTGACAATCAAATGGAGTTTCACCATGGCCAATATCCTCGTTCTGAAGTCCAGCATCCTGGGCCAGTATTCCCAATCCAACGCCCTGATCGACGGCTACCTGGCCGAGCGCCAGGGTGACACCATCCAGGTACGCGATCTGGCGACCCTGAACCTGCCGGTGCTGGACGGCGAGCTGGCCATGGGCCTGCGTGGTGGCGAGAACCTGAACGAGCGTCAGCAAGCGGTGCTGGCCCAGTCCGACGAGCTGGTCGCCGAGCTCAAGGCGAGCGATCTGGTGATCATCGCGGCCCCCATGTACAACTTCAACATCCCGACCCAGCTGAAAAACTGGATCGATCTGGTGGCCCGTGCCGGCGTGACCTTCCGTTACACCGAGACCGGTCCGGTCGGCCTGGTGGAGAACACCCGCGCCCTGGTGGTCAGCCCCCGTGGCGGCATGCACGTGGGCAATGCCACCGACCTGGTGACCCCCTACATGCGTACCGTGCTGGGCTTCATCGGCATCACCGAAGTGGACTTCATCTATGCCGAAGGCATGGGCATGGGTCCGGAGGCGCAAGCCAAGGGGATCGAGCAGGCCAAGGAGCAGCTGGAAACCCTGGCTTACTGATGCGACTCGGGGCCTCCCCAGTATCCTGAAACAACAACGCAGCCCTCGGGCTGCGTTGTTGTTTTTGGGCAGTCATCGCGCTCTGGCGTCGTTATTCGCGCAGGAAGTGGCGGCAGCCGCTGCCGACCATCAGAAAGACCGCCACGAGGGAGGCCAGCAGCAGGGTGGTGAGCCACTGCTCGGCGCTGTTGGGGACCTGGGGGAGGAAGAGGCTGATCACCAGCAATGAGCAGAGGGTGATCAGGCTGGTTGGTCGAATGAGGCGCATCATGGGTCATCCTTGGCTGCGGGTGGTGAACAAGAGGCTAACCGCGGTCTGTGACAACAAGATGTATCCATACCTCTTGCGAACATCAACTGACCGGGTAGCCACCACCTTAGCAGCTTTTGCCGACGGAGCCAGCGGCATGGGTCGGGTTGTGATCCGGATCCCTATCTGAACTGCTTCTGATCTTCCTGATAGTGGAAATCGCCGCTGGCCAGCCTGGCGACCAGGGCCTCCTTGTCGAGATCCTGCGCCCGGCAAAGATCATCGAGATCCTCGTAGTGATCACGCAGCTGCATGTTGACCAGGCTCAGCAGCATGTTGACATCCATGGTGGCAAAGTTGTTCAGCTTCATGAGGGTTGCTCGTTGTCCAGCAGGTGAAGTTGTTCGATGGCATCGCTGACGCTCTGCAGGTGCAGGCGAATGCTCTGACGCGCCTCGGCCGGCAGATAGTCGGTGAGGGTGTGCTGCCAGCTTCCCGCCTCCGTCTTGAGCTGCTGGAACAGGGTGAGCCCCGCCGGGGTGAAGGAGACCAGGCTGATGCGCTTGTCCTGCACGCTGTTCTCGGTGAACAGGATGCCTTTCTCCACCAGACGATGGATCTCGCGGGAGATCCGTACCTTGTCCATGCCGCTCGCCTCCACCAGTTCCTTCTGGCTGATGGGGTAGTGGGGGCCGAGCACCATCATCAGGCGCCACTGGGGCACGGTGAGTTGGTACCGCTGCTGATAAAACTGTTCAAAGGTATCGCGCACCATCTCAGCGGCGTGAACCAGCTGATAAGGAGGGTAGTGCGCGAGCAGCTCAATGATCTTAGACATATGACATCCTGCTGTGGCGGCTGCATCGGGTGCAGTTTCTCTTGATACTTTGGCCTTGATGATACGTAACACAGGGGCATTTGTCTGACCAGTCACCAGAAAAATGTGCGTTTGCGCACGTGTTCTGTCATCGAATCGGCTATTGGGGTCTCAACTGGCCTGCTTGCCCGCACTCTTTCGCAGCCATATCAATGCGTTGTGGGTCAGCCAGGCCTCGCGACTCTGCAAAGCGTAGAGCGCCGCCTCGTCACGGCTGCCTCCCTGCCAGCGGCGAGGCTCCTGCTTGGGCAAGCGGCGCTGGCCCAGCAAAGTGGCGGGCACATGGGGATTGACCCCCATTGCCGCCGCCAGATGAGGGCGCGCCGCCGCTTCCCCTTCGCAGACAAAGCTCATCAAGGCCTTGTTGTAGAGCAGCCAGCAGGAGGCTTCATCAAAGCGCACCAGCAATTGTTGCAGGGCATCCCATTCCCCTTGCCAGGCATAGAGGGTGGAGAGGGGGTGGCGGCAAGCGGGCTCGTCGGCGCGGCAGAGGGCGAGCAGGGCCAGGTACTCATCCCGAGCCTGCCCAAGCTGCCCAAGTCGCAGCAGGCAATCGGCTCGACCGGCCCTGGCCGCGATCAGAGGGCGTGCCTCGGGGACCTGCCAGCCATGGCCCGCGTGGGCTTGCCAGAATGCCTCATCGAACAGGAGGTTGGCATCGGCAATGATGCGCTCGAACCAGCCAAGGCGAGGGAGGGGATCGCGGCTCTCTGCCGCCAGCTCGAACCACTGCTGCCACTGGCGAGTCTGCTCGTTGTCCAGGGACGGGCTCTCTTCAGGCTCGGCCTCGTAGTGATCCTGGCCGAGCAGGAGGTTGAGGGCCGTCTTCATCTGCTGGCGTTGACGCTTGCAAAAATCGAGGAAGGGGAGCTCGCTGGCCGCAGCCTGGTGCAGCATCATGGCCATGGGCTTGTCGCGAAACAGGCAGAGCTCGGCCACCAGGCTGAAGCGATGGCGGGTCGCCGGATCGTTCAGGTCGGTCGGCGCCGGCCAGCAGGCCACCCCCTGACTGAAGCCATAGCTCCATTGGCCCAGAGGATGGCGCTTGTCAAACACCTGCTCCGGGTTGTCGGTAGAGAGGCGACACTGGCTCGGCAGGGCCAGCTGCGCGTCGTCAGCCTGGGCTTCCAGCTCGGCGATCAGGTGATGCAGCGCCTCGGCACTCTTCTCGTCCAGCGCTGCATCATGAGGCAGCAGGCTGGCCAGCGGATCTTGCCAGTCGGGGGCAACGGGCCCCGTCAGACGGGCGCACAGGAAGCCGTGTAGGGCGGGGTAACTCATCTCCTGCTGGCTGTGGGTCTGGATCCATTGATTGAGATGACGGGTACGAGTGGCTGGGTTCATCGACGCTTCCTCTGGATTTGACGGCCGCGAAGTCTACCTAAAAGTGGGGTTATTTGCAGCAAAGGGGGAACTGAATGCTGCTAATATCGTCAATCTGGCCGCCCGGGAGCGGGAAAAGAGGTCAGACACAGGGGGGAGGGGCTAGGTCCTGCTGCCGCTCTGGGGTAACATGCGCGCCTGCATGACATAAATCGGCCCCGTCCTCTCTCATCCGACGGCGGCGATGCACCTCTATATGACGGGTCTTCCATGAGATGGGCCCATCCGGATATTGAAAGAAGAGATCACCATGTTACAGATTGGCAAGATGAACACCCTGACCGTCGTCGAGATCGAGGAGCGCGGCGCCTGGCTGGCGGCGGGGGAATACGGCGAGCTGCTGCTGCCCAGGCGCCAGTTGCCGGAAGGCGTCGCCGAGGAGAGCGAGGTGTCCGTCTTCCTCTATCTGGATGCGGATTGCGAGCCGGTGATCACCACCGACAAGCCCTTCGCCATGGTGGGGGACATCGTCGGTCTCAAGGTGGTCAACGCCAACAAGATTGGTGCCTTCCTCGACTGGGGCATGAAAAAGGATCTCTTCGTACCAAGCCGCGAGCAGAACAAGCCGATGCAGGTGGGCCATGTCTATCTGGTGCACCTGATGCTGGACAACGAAGGGCGCATGGTCGGCACCAGCCGTCTGGAGCGCTTCCTGCGCATCGACCCTCCTTTCAAGAGCGGTGACGAGGTGACGGTGCTGCCGGGGGAGCACACCCCCCTTGGCATCAAGGCCGTGGTCAATGGCCAGTACGCCGGCATGCTGTTCAAGAACGAGGTGTTCGGCCGCGTGATGACGGGCCGACCGCTGACCGCCTGGGTCAAGCAGGTGCGCGAAGATGGCAAGCTGGACCTGACCCTGCAAAAGCCGGGGCTGGCCCGGATGGATGACGCCGGTGCACGCATTCTGCTGCGCCTGCAAAAGCAGGGGGGCAGCCTTGCGGTGGGAGACAAGAGCGATCCTGACGTCATCTACAAGATGTTCAGCATGAGCAAGGGCACCTTCAAGAAAGCGATCGGCGGCCTCTACAAGCAGGGCAAGATCGTCATCGAGGAGCACAGCATCCGCCTCGTGGGCTCCGACACGCCGGCAGGGGACGAATAAGGTGCCGAGTCCCTGCATCGGTGACTGCCGGGCCAAGGAGGTGCTCTGCCTCGGTTGTGGCCGCACCCTGACCGAGATATGCCAGTGGTCCGTCATGGACAGCGAGACCCAGCTGGCCCGCATGGCCGAGCTCGATGGCTCTAAGAGCACCCATGCCTGCCCGGGCTGCGGCGAGCCGGCGTTCTGCGCCGTGTCGGCGGGGGAACCCATCGAGCGCTGCTGGTGCAACCAGCTTCCCGCGCTGCCCATGAGCGATGCCAGCGCCTGCTGGTGTCGCCGCTGTCTGGCCAAGGCCATCGCGGCACGCCCCTGACTCGGGCATCGCAAAAAACGAAAAAGGCGCCTGGGGCGCCTTTTCTTATGCTTGTTGCTGGCGGTGCCAGCGGATATGCACGTCGTGCTCGCTCTGATCCCGGGGGAGCAGGAAGGTGGCGTAGATCACCTCGAACTCGTCCTGATGATCCAGCAAGCCGACCCAGACCTCGGCCCAACGTGCCATGTCCACCGGCTCGCCGAGTTCGGTCGACCAGTCGGCATTGGGCAGGGTTGCCTCCACCGCGCCACGTTGCTCGAACTCGAGGGTGATGTCGACGATTTGTTCGGGGGCCAGCATGTCGGCGGCCTGCTCCAGAAACTGATCATAGGCCCACTCGACCAGCTGATCCGGGCTACGTTGTTCCATGAAATCACTCCAGATACGTCCAGGTTCGCCACTTTAACAAGTATTGGGATGGGCAGCCAGCCCGGGGGCGGTGACGCCGTGCTGTCAAATGGCGGGATCAGGGGATAAGGTTAACAGAGCCGCCAGCAGGGGCGGCGTGACGGGGCGGCCTGGCAAGATGAAGCGACGACAGTACAGAAGGCAGATCAAGCGGCGGCGCGAAACCTGGTGGTGGCACTATCTGCCCCTTCATCGGGAAACCGTCGGCGGCCACCTGGGGCCCGCCTCTGATCCGCAGGATGGCGTTACTCTGTGCCGTGGACCCGGTTCAGGGTGACTTGCCCGAGTTGACCCATCTGACGACGGATCCAGGCCGAGCGCTGCTGCACATAGGGTGAGGGGGGCTTGACCCGATAACGCCAGGGGTTGGGTAGGGCGGCGGCGAGCAGGGAGGCCTCGTAGCGGGTGAGGCGTATCGCCGGTTTGCCGAAGTAGTGCCTGGCGGCTGCCTCGGCGCCATAGATGCCGGGTCCGAACTCCACGATGTTGAGATACACCTCGAGAATGCGGGACTTGTCCCAGCCCAGCTCCATCAGCAGGGTGAACCAGGCCTCGATCCCCTTGCGCAGGAAGCTGCGATCGCTCCACATGAAGAGGTTCTTGGCGGTCTGTTGGCTGAGGGTGCTGGCACCGCGCACCCGCCCGCTGTGCTGGTTGTGCCTGAGGGCCGAGCTGATGGCGTCCATGTCAAAGCCGTGATGTTCGGCAAAGCGCTGATCCTCGGCGGCGATCACCGCCAGTTGCAGCTCCCGGGAAATCTGCTCAAGCGGCACCCAGTCGTGCTTCACCTCGGCCACCTTGGCAGGGGGAAACAGGGCGCGTTCGAGGCGCCAGGTCCACATGGGGGGGTCGATGAAGCGCAGCAGCGCGACCGAGACGATGGTGCTCGCAAAGGCGGCCAGCAGCAGCTTGCCGAGCCAGCCCAGCAGTCGCCGTCTGCGCGAAGGCCTCACGGGCGCGGGCCCGCCGTCCCAGTCATAGTGGCCAGGATCATCGGGATCCGGAATTATTGGGGCAGCCATTCGATGTGGCAGAACTTCTCGTCGACGCGGCGGGAGAGCAGCATGCGGGCAAACAGGTGCTCGTACTCTTCTTGTTCGTTGCCAAGGCCGACCCAGATTTCGGCATAGTCGGCGTCGCTCACCTCAAATCCCACGTCGGCCGCCCAGTCGTCGGCGGGATCGGTCTCCGCCAGCAGGCCGCGGTCGTTGAACTCCTGATTGAAGCGGACGATCTCCTGCTCGGGCAGGTTGTCGGAGGCCAGCTCCATGAAGAGTTCGAGGGCGGTGTCGAGCAGTTCCTCGACGCTGTGCATTTCGTCATTCAAAGACATAAGAACCGTGTTCCAGATAAGGGGGGAGGGAAAGCCCGTCGGCAGCGCCTCGGGGTGCGCGGTATTCTAGCTGGCCCTGATGCCCTTGGCGAGATGCCGGGACGCCAGGCATTAAAAAACCGGATCCTGGGAAAGGATCCGGTCTTCATTGGGGGAAGGGGTCGCGCATGGTGCGTCAGCTCATCCCTTCTTCTGGTCGTCGGCGAAGGTGATGTTGAGCTCCAGCACCGACAACTCGTCACTCTTCTGATCAAGCTGGACGGTGATCTTGTCCGGGTCGATCTGCACGTATTTGCGGATCACCTCGAGGATGTCCTGCTTGAGCTGGGGCAGGTAATCCGGCCCCCCTCTGGATGAACGCTCGTGAGCCACGATGATCTGCAACCGCTCTTTGGCCAGTTGTGCGGTGTTCTGTTTCTTGTTGGAACGAAAATAATCCAATAATGACATGCTTAACTCCCGAACAGTCGGCTAAAGAAGCCCTTCTTCTCTTCTTCCAGAAAACGGAAATCCTTGGTGTCACCCAGCAGACGGGCGACGGCGTCCTCGTAGGCCTGACCGGCATCGGACTCCTTGTCCAGAATGACCGGCTCGCCGGAGTTGGAGGCGCGCAGCACCGCCTGGGACTCAGGGATCACCCCGAGCAGTTTGATGGCCAGGATCTCCTGTACGTCCTGCACGCTCAGCATGTCGCCGCGGTTGACGCGGGTCGGGCAGTAGCGGGTCAGCAGCAGGTGCTCCTTGATGGGGTCCTCACCGCGCTCGGCACGGCGGGACTTGGAGGCCAGGATACCGAGGATGCGATCCGAGTCACGCACGGAAGAGACTTCCGGGTTGGTGGTGACGATGGCCTCGTCGGCGAAATAGAGCGCCATCAGGGCGCCGGATTCGATACCGGCGGGGGAGTCGCAGACGATGTAGTCAAACTGCATCTCCGCCAGCTGATCCAGGATCTTCTCCACCCCTTCACGGGTCAGGGCATCCTTGTCCCGGGTCTGGGAGGCGGGCAGGATGAACAGGTTTTCGCAACGCTTGTCCTTGATGAGGGCCTGGTTGAGGTTGGCTTCCCCGTTGATGACGTTGACGAAGTCATAGACCACGCGCCGCTCGCAACCCATGATGAGGTCCAGGTTTCTCAGACCAATGTCAAAATCGATGACCACGGTCTTGTGGCCACGCTGGGCCAGACCGGTGCTCAGTGCCGCGCTGGTTGTCGTCTTGCCAACGCCACCCTTGCCCGATGTAACGACTATGATTCGCGCCATTCTCGCTTCCTTGTAACTCTATTTGATTCGGTCTATACGAAGTTGTTCATTGTCGAGCCGGATATGGACCGGCTCTTGTATCACGCCTGCAGGCAATGCATCGCTGAGCTGGAAGGTGCCCGCGATGGAGAGCAGCTCGGCCTGCAATTGCTGGCAATAAATGCGGGCCTTGGGATTGCCCTTGGCCCCTGCGATGGCTCGGCCACGCAGGGCACCATAAACATGGATGCTGTCATCGGCGATGACTTCGGCGCCAGGGCTCACCGAGCCCAGCACCACCAGCGAGGTGCCGGCTGCATAGATCTGCTGACCGGAGCGCACCGGGCCCACGTGGACCTTGCTTGCCTCCACGGGTGCTGGCACCGGGGGAACCGGTGCGGCCTCCACTGGCTTGGGCTCAGGCACTGGCGGCGTCGGCTCAGGTTCTGCCTTGCGGCTCTTGCCTGACACCATGACGGCGAGGCCTGCCGCCTTGGCGGCCGTCTTCATCGCCTCGTCCCGCGCCCCCGTGATCCCGACCAGCACGAAGTCTTCCGACTCGACCAGCTCCCTGAGCTGTTCGAAATCGGGGATCGCTTCGAGGCGTTCCACATTGAGGACGAGGGGGGCACAATTAAAAAACTGGGGGGCCTGCGCGACCTTGGCCTCCAGCAGTTGTCGGATCCGGGCCGGATTGCCATCGCTGAGATGCAACACAGAAATAGTGAAGGTGGTCCCTTTCAATTCGTTATCGCGTTCAACCATGAATCTTCCCCGAACCGAGACGGTAATACGTTATTGTTATTCAATTCCTGATGTTATAGTTTGCCACCACCAGAGGCAATAAACCCGTCGGATTATATCAATTTCCATGTTGTGTGCAGTCTATAAAAGTCGCAAAAAAGCCGAGACCTATCTCTTTATTGAACGAAGAGAGGACTTTTCCCGCGTTCCCGAGGTGCTGATGAGTACCTTCGGGCGTCCCGAACTGGTCCTGATGACCAAGCTGGACCCGGCCAAGCCCCTGGGGCTGGCCTCCACGGAGCGGGTGATGGCCGCCCTGAAGAGCCAGGGCTTTTATCTGCAGGTGCCACCGCCACCGGAAAACCTGCTGGAGCAGCACAAGGCGCAATTAAAGGGCGCACGATGAGGGCGGGGCGGCTGGCACTGCTGTTGTCAGGCGCCCTGTCGGGATCGCCGGTGCAGGCCGGCCCCGATTTTGACCAGTACGTGGCGAGCCTCAAAGAGCAGGCGCTGGCGGCGGGCATGTTGCCCGAGACGGTGAGTGCGGCCTTTGCGGATGTCCACCTTGTCGATGCCGCCATCAGGCACGACAAAAATCAGCCGGAATTCAAACTGACCCTGGACACATATATTCCCCGGGCGGTGCCGGAATGGAAAGTCAAGCAAGCCCAAACCTTATATCGCCAGCATTTGCCGCTGCTCACAAAAATAGGCCGGGAATATGGGGTTCAACCCCGCTTTATTGTTGCCTTGTGGGGAATTGAAACCAATTTCGGCAAAATAACCGGCCATTATCCCCTTATCTCTTCTCTCTCGACCCTGGCCTGGGACGGTCGCCGTGAGGCCTTCTTCAAAGGCGAGTTGTTCGATGCCCTGCGCATTCTGGAGCAGGGACATGTGAACCCCGCCAACTTCAAGGGATCCTGGGCGGGGGCCATGGGGCAGGTGCAGTTCATGCCCTCGTCATTCCTGCGATACGCGGTGGATCAGGACGGGGACGGCAAGAAGGATCTCTGGGGCAATCTGGCGGATGTATTTGGATCGGCTGCCAATTATCTGAGCCAGAACGGCTGGCGCGAAGACCAGACCTGGGGACGGCGGGTGAGGGTGCCAGAGCGTCTGGACCCCGCCTTGCTGGGGCTTGAGACCCGCAAGTCCCTGGCGACCTGGCAGGCCCTCGGGGTTCGCCAGCAGGACGGCTCACCTCTGCCTGCGGTCGATATGCAGGCCTCCCTCATCCGCCCCGACGATATTCACGGGCGAAGCTACCTTGCCTATGACAATTACCGGGTACTGCGTCACTGGAATCGCTCCCCCTATTTCGTGGTGGCCGTCGGTACCCTGGCCGATCGCATCGTGAAATAGCTCTCCCCCGTTCTCCTGTCACGGCGAACGGGTGGAGGTGATATGCCCGTCTCTTTTTATCCCTTGTCGGCCTCCCTTTATCCACGAACGCTGCCCTTTAAATCGCGACCCAAAAAAAAAGCGGGAATATATCCCGCTTTTTTCATGTCATCGCGACTCGGCGTTAGTCGCAGGCAACCTGCATCACCTTGATGGCCAGGCCACCGCGGGAGGTCTCGCGGTACTTGGAGTCCATGTCCTTGCCGGTGATGTACATGGTCTCGATCACCTTGTCCAGCGACACACGCGGCTTAGAGGTGCGACGCAGGGCCATGCGGGAGGCGTTGACCGCCTTCATGGCGGCGATGGCATTGCGCTCGATGCAGGGTACCTGTACCTGGCCGGCCACCGGGTCGCAGGTCAGACCCAGGTTGTGTTCCATGCCGATCTCGGCGGCTTCACAGACATGCTCGGGGCTGCCGCCCATCAGCTCGGTCAGGCCGGCGGCGGCCATGGAGCAGGAGACGCCCACTTCACCCTGGCAGCCCACTTCGGCGCCGGAGATGGACGCGTTCATCTTGTAGAGCATGCCGACGGCGGCAGCGGCCAGATAGAAGCGGGTGTACTCGTCGCGGCCCACCGGCTGGATGAACTTGTCATAGTAGGCCAGCACGGCGGGGATGATGCCGGCGGCGCCGTTGGTCGGCGCGGTGACGACGCGGCCACCGGCGGCGTTCTCTTCACTCACCGCCAGGGCGAACATGTTGACCCAGTCCACGATGTTCATGGGATCGTTGGAGAGGTTCTCGTTGGTGGTCAGCTGGCGGTAGAGCGGCGCGGCGCGGCGCGGTACGCGCAGCGGGCCGGAGAGGACGCCCTCGGTGCGGCAGCCGCGCTCGATCCCTTCCCGCATGGTGGTCCAGATCTTGCCAAGCTTCTTGTAGATCTCTTCCGGGGTGTTGAAGCACTTCTCGTTTTCCATCATCAGGGCGGAGATGGAGAGACCGCTCTGGCTGCAGTGGGCGATGAGCTCGGCGGCACTCTTGAAGGGATAGCTGACGGACATGTCGCCGCTGTCACCCTTGCCAAAGTTCTCTTCGTCGACGATGAAGCCACCGCCGATGGAGTAGTAGGTCTTGCTGTAGACGGCGTCATCTTCGATGAAGGCGGTCAGCCTCATGCCGTTTTCGTGCAGGGGCAGGGCCTCGTCATGGAAGATCATGGCGCCCTTGGGGAAGCTGACGGTGTGGCAGTGCAGGCCGATGGGCAGACGACCGGTCTGCTCCACGCGGGAGATGAATTCGGGGATGGCGTCGATGTCGACGTTCTCCGGCAGGTTGCCCGCCAGACCCATGATGATGGCGGTATCCGTGTGGTGGCCTTTGCCGGTCCAGGAGAGGGAGCCATAGACATCGACCTGGATCCGGGTGATGTCACGGATCTTGCCGCCAGCACGCAGTTCATCCACGAACTGTTTGGCTGCCTTCATGGGGCCGACAGTGTGGGAAGAGGAGGGGCCAACACCGATTTTGAAGATATCAAAAACGCTGATCATGTAACAATTACCTCAGGGTAGAAGGGGGCGCCATGCCCACTCGCAGAAAAGGGATCCATGGGACGGGTCTGTCGTCACAAAGGCCAGGGAACCGGATAACCACAGTGTAACGGTTCAATGCCTAAAAAAAGTTGAAACAGATCTATTTTTGTTGAATTCGTGGCGCGAGTATAAAATTTATTTTGATGGTTATCCATTTTGTTAAGCGCCAGACAAACGTTTTGCAAAAAAATACCCGGCGATGCCGGGTATTCGAGTGCCATATGCGGCTTTATCACAGAGGCTTAACACTCGGTGATGTTGACGGCAAGGCCGCCCCGGGCGGTCTCCTTGTACTTGGTCTTCATGTCGTTGCCGGTTTCCCACATGGTTCTGATCACCTTGTCCAGCGACACCTTGTGCTCGCCGGTGCCACGCAGGGCGAGGCGGGCAGCATTGATCGCCTTGACCGCGCCCATGGCGTTGCGCTCGATGCAGGGCACCTGCACCAGACCACCGACGGGATCGCAGGTCAGTCCCAGGTTGTGCTCCATACCGATCTCGGCGGCGTTCTCGACGATGGCGGGGCTGGCGCCCAGCAGCTCGGCCAGGGCACCAGCGGCCATGGAGCAGGCCACGCCGACCTCGCCCTGACAGCCGACCTCGGCCCCCGAGAGGGAGGCATTCTTCTTGTAGAGGATGCCGATGGCGGCGGCAGTGAGGAAGTACTGCATCAGCAGCTCGTCATCCACCTTGCGTACGAAGCGATCGTAATAGTGCAACACCGCGGGGATGATACCGGCGGCACCGTTGGTCGGCGCCGTCACCACCCGGCCTCCGGCGGCGTTCTCCTCGTTGACGGCCAGCGCAAAGAGGTCCACCCACTCCATCACCATCAGCGGATCCTTGTTGAAATTGGTCTCGCCACAGAGCTGGCGATAGAGGGCGGGAGCCCGGCGCTTGACTTTGAGGCCGCCTGGCAGCACCCCCTCGCTCTTGCAGCCACGCTCCACACACCCCTGCATCGCCTGCCAGATCTTGCGAAGCCCGGCCTTGATCTCCGTTTCCGAGCGAAACACCTTCTCGTTGGCCAGCATCAACCCCGAGATGGAGAGGCCGCTCTCCTGGCACTGGGCCAGCAGTTCGGCGCCGCTCTCGAAGGGATAGGGGATGGGGTGGGCGGCATCGAAGCGGGCCGCCTCTTCCCGGGCGTTGGCGAAGTGACTCTCCTCGATGATGAAACCGCCCCCGATGGAGTAGTAGGTCTGCTCGAACACAAGGGTGTCACCCTCATAGGCGCGTAAGGTCATGCCGTTGGAGTGGGCGGGAAGGGTCTTGCGCCGGTTGAAGAGGATGGCGCCGATGCGGGGAAATTCGCTGGGTTGCTCGCCGCCAAGGCAGAGGGTCTGGGTCTGCTCTACCTGGGCGAGGAAGGCGGGAATGGCCTCGATGTCCACGGATTCGGGTTCAAATCCGGCCAGTCCCAGGATGATGGCCTTGCCGGTGCCGTGCCCCTTGCCGGTCTGGCCCAGTGAGCCGTAGCACTCGACAACGACGCGTCTGGTACGGGAGAGGAGTGCGTTCGCTTTGAGGGTCTGGATGAAGGCGCAGGCGGCCCGCATCGGTCCCACGGTATGGGAGGAGGAGGGGCCTATCCCGATGGAAAACATGTCGAAGACACTGATCATGACGTACTCCAATTATGGATTTCGTCTAAACATTGTAAATTTTTTGTAGTCGTTGAAAAGGGGGGAGATAGCGGGGTGTGATGGCGGTAGGGAAATGGGCGTGGGAGAGGCGCGCCATGGGGGAGCCGCTCGGCATCCCATGGCGCCCGTGATACATCAGTCGAGGAACTCGCACAGATAGGCGGAGGCGATCTTCACTTCCAGCTTGAAGGAGGAGTGACCGGCCACGTCGAAGGATTCCCCCTGCTGGTAGGTGTGCCACTCATCTTCGTCGGCCAGCTGGATGGTGAGGGCGCCCTTGATCACCGTCATGCGCTCCGGGGCGGCGGTATTGAACAGGTACTCGCCCGCTTCCATCACACCAACGGTAGCTTTCTCGCCTTTTTGCTCGAAACCGATGGATTTAACATTTCCGTCAAAATACTCGTTAACTTTCAGCATCTTTTCTTCCCTGTATGCACGTTTGCAGAGCCAACGTAGCACACTGTTTTGGATGTTGTCATGGTAAAAGGAGTAAAAACAGCCGTGTCTCTTTTGAGGCTTTACTTTCTCATAAAGTTATCAATGCATTTCGTTAACGGGTTCTGATGTAAAACGGGGTGCAAATATGAGATAAAGCGCACCGCCAGAGCAATGGAGAGGATTTGACGCTCTGGGTGGTCATTTACGCTGTAAAAGTGTGAGTAATTGCTAAATAAAGGAACATTCTGTGTTAACAAAAGGATTAATCAAAAACATCGGCTTCCAGGTAGTGGTGGCCATGGTGCTGGGCGCGCTGGTCGGGGCGCTCATGGGAGAGCAAGCCACAGTGTTTGCGCCGCTTGGCACCCTGTTTATCCAGCTGATCAAGATGCTGGTGATCCCGCTGGTGGCGGTGGCCATCCTGTCCGGGGCCGCCAACCTGGGGGCCAGCCCCGCTGCTGGCAAGATTGGCGTCACCACGCTCGCCTTCTTCCTCGGCACCTCCGCACTGGCGGTGTTCCTGGCGCTGGTGATGGGTCAGGTGTTCAAACCTGGTGTGGGCGTTGACTTTGGCGCCACTGCGGCCATGTTCTCCGGCGACTACGCCGACAAGGGTGCACTGCCCGATGCGGTGGCCACCCTGCTTGGCATGATCCCGACTAACGTGTTCAGCGCCTTGAACGAGGCCAACATCCTGCAGATCCTGGTGTTCTGCATGTTCCTCGGCATCGCCCTGGCCAAGCAGCCCCGTGAGCGCGCCAAGCCGCTGGTAGACGGGCTCAACACCCTGGTGGACGCTTTCGTCTGGATGATCAACAAGGTGATGCTGATCGCCCCCATCGGCGTCTTCGGCCTGATGGCCGACGCCATCGGCACCTACGGCTTCGACGTGCTGACCCTGGTGCTCAAGCTGTTCGTCGTCTATGTCGCCGCCATCCTCATCTTCGGCTTCGTGGTCTATCCGCTGCTGATCGCGTTCTTCTCCAACACGCCGGTACGCAAGTACTTCTCCGCGATGAAGAAACCGCAGATCGTGGCCTTCTCCACCGCCTCTTCCATGGCGACCCTGCCGGTCAACATGGAGACCTGCGAGCGCGATCTGAAGGTGACCAACGCCACCGCTTCCTTCGTGCTGCCGCTGGGCGCCACCATCAACATGAGCGGCAATGCCATCTATTACGGCCTGGTCGCCATCTTCTTCGCCCAGGTCTATAACATCGATCTGTCCATGGGTGCCTGGGCGGCGATCATCGTCACCTCCACCCTGGGTGCCATCGGTCAGGCCGGTGTACCGGGCCCGAGCTTCCTGGTGGTTGCCGTGCTGCTGGCGGCCGGGATTCCCATCGAGGGTCTGCCGCTGCTGTTCGCGCTGGATCGTCTGTTCGACATGATCCGGACCGCGCTCAACATCACCGGCGATGCGGCCTGTGCCATCATCGTCGATCGCTACAGCCCGGATTACGATCCGAACCGCTGGAGCAAGGAGGTCTGATATCGGGTCGACCACCGTGCATGACAAGAGGGAGGCTTCAAGCCTCCCTCTTTCATTTGTGTCTATTTGCTGGCGGTGTTCCCCGCTCGCCTCGCCCGTCTGCGTAACTCAGGGAGAGAGGTGTGCCAGGGCCTGGCGGCAGCGCTGTTCGGCCGCCTCCAGCTCCAACAGGACCATCTGGATATCTTCCAGCTGCTGCTGCAAGGTCTCCCGCTTGTCGGCCACCAGCCCCAGCATGGTCTGCAACTGGGAGCGGCTGCTCTTGTCCGCATCGTAGAGATCGAACAGCTCCCGGATCTCTGCGAGGCTGAAGCCCAGACGCTTGCCACGCAGGGTCAGCTTGAGCCGCACCCTGTCCTGACGGCTGTAGATCCTGTGCTGTCCCTGGCGGGTCGGGTTGAGCAGGCCCTGATCCTCGTAGAAGCGGATGCTGCGGGTGGTCACATCGAACTCGCGAGCCAGTTCGCTGATGCTGAAGGTGCGGGTGTCGTCCCTGGATTTGGTCATGGGGCTGTCTTGGCTGCCATCTGGTTGTCAATGCAGGCTGGCACCTTACCCAAACGTCAACTTCCCCGCAAGTCTTGTTCCTGTCGCGGTCGCGGCATATGTTATCCCGATGTAACAAGGAGAGTGCTATCGATGGATATCGTGATTGTGGCGGCCAAACGTACCCCCATGGGGGCCTTCCAGGGGGCCCTGAGCGCGCTCGGTGCCCCCGAGCTTGGCGCCTGCGCCATTCGCGCCGCGCTGGCGCAGGCCGGGATGACGGGGGAGCAGGTCAATGAGGTCTATATGGGTAACGTGCTGAGCGCAGGGGTCGGCCAGGCGCCAGCCCGCCAGGCGGCGCTCAAGGGGGGGCTGCCGGACAGCGTGCCCTGTACCACCATCAACAAGGTGTGCGGCTCCGGCATGAAGGCGGTGATGCTGGCGGCGGACAGCCTGCGCCTGGGGGAGGCCGAGGTCGTGGTGGCGGGGGGCATGGAGAGCATGAGCCGCGCCCCCTATCTGCTGGACAAGGCGCGCAGCGGTTTTCGCATGGGGCACCAGAGCGTGCTCGATCACATCTTCCTGGACGGCTTGCAGGATGCCTACGAAGGCCATCTGATGGGTCATTACGCCCAGTTGAGCGCCGATCGCAGCGGACTGACCCGGGCCGACATGGATGCCTTTGCCATCGCCTCCCTGGAGCGGGCGCTGACGGCGCAGCGCAGCGGTGCCTTTGCCGCGGAACTGGCTCCCGTCATGACCTCTGAGGATACCCTGCTGCTGGCCGAGGATGAGCAACCGGGCAAAGCCAGGCCCGACAAGATCCCCGGCCTCAAGCCGGCCTTCAGCAAGCACGGCACCATCACGGCGGCCAATGCAAGCTCCATCTCGGATGGGGCGGCAGCCCTGGTGTTGATGCGGGGGGAGACCGCTGCCCGGCTCGGATTGCCGGTGCTGGCCAGGGTAGTGGGTTACCAGAGTCATGCCGCCCTGCCGACGGAGTTTACCAGTGCCCCCGTCGGCGCCATTGACAAGTTGCTGGCCCGGGTGGGCTGGTCGGTGGAGGAGGTGGACCTGTTCGAGGTGAACGAGGCATTCGCCATGGTGAGCATGCTGGCGATGGCCGGGTGCGGCATTCCCCATCACAAGTTGAACGTGAACGGCGGGGCCTGTGCGCTGGGGCACCCTCTTGGCGCCAGTGGCGCCCGCATCCTGGTGACCCTGATCCATGCCCTGCGTGCCCGCGGGCTCAGACGAGGGGTGGCGAGCCTGTGCATCGGGGGAGGGGAGGCAACGGCCATCGCCATCGAGGCAGGCTGAATGCGTGGGTGAGATTGCTGCGGGTTGATGACATGACAACGTCCCTTCAAGAGGGACGTTGTCATGTCTGGCGGGAGTGGACCGGTTGCTCTTCCATGGCCTGAAGCTGCTGGTTGACCCAGGCGGTGGCGCTCAGATAGAGGTGGCTGACCTTCTCTTCGTTGAGGCCGAGCCGGACGGTGTTCGCGGCGACCCGCTGCCAGTCGGCTTTCTCGAAATCTTCACAGAACGCCAGGTAGAACCCGAGCTTGCCCTTGCGGGTGAGCAGGGCGGCACGAATGTCATCGGTCAGGGGAATGGAGCCGAGCAGCTGATCCAGCGGTTCTCCCATGAGCACGTCCAGCAGGGAGAAGAGGCCGGTGACAAAGGCTTGCTGTGCCTGCTCTGCGGGCGCATGGGTCTGGGCCAGCAGTTCGCAGAACCGGGCTCTGATGAGGGACATCTGATGGAGTTCGGCGCTCTTTTCACTCCCCGCACTGGTGGCGGCGATCAGGGCGACGAAGCGCTTGAGCTGGGCGTGCCCCAGGGAACTTGCGGCCTGGCGAAACGAGGCGATGGGTTGGGGGAAGCGCTTGAGGTGGTTGATGTAGCGCAACAGCTTGAGGGATAGGGTGAGATCCTGGTTGAGCAGTTGCTCAATCTTGTCCAGATCCGGTTCGGTCTGATTGACCACCTCGAGCAGCTGCATCACCACCAGCTGGGCCGGCGGTATGGTGGGCTGTTGCACCATCTGGGGGCGGCTGAAGAAAAATCCCTGGAACAGGGTGACGCCGAGCTGCTTCATCCGCTCGAACTCGGCCTGATCCTCGACTTTCTCGGCCAGATAGGTGAGGGGCAGGTGGCGATGATTCGCCATGAAGTGCTCGATGCAGGGTTGCGGCGTGCTGCGCAGGTCGAACTTGATGATATGGATGTAGGGGAGGAACCTGTCCCAGTCTGAGACCATGGTGAAGTCATCCAGCGCCAACCGATAGCCCAGCCCATAGAGCTGGATCACTTTCTCCAGCAGCGCATCGTCGGGCTCGGCATCCTCCAGGATCTCGATCACCACCTTGTCACGGGGGAGGCATTCGGCCAATCCGTCCAGCAACAGGGAGTGGGGGAAATTGATGTAGCAGGGGTGATCCCCGATGAGCTGATCGATGTTCTGCTGCAAGAACTGCTCGGCAACCAGCCTGGAAGTGGCCTGCTGTGCGGAGACGGAGGGAAATACATTGTCCAGGCTGTCGCGAAACAGCAGCTCATAGGCTTGGGTGTTCAACTCCCGATCCAGAATGGGCTGCCTTGCTACATAGGAATACATGCATCTCTCCACCATGGTTACAGGCTTGATTCTATGGTGAAGCGGATCACTATGCCAGTGCCGACCGGTCGGGAAGGTCAACAACTGGCATACTATTTGTCAGGAAACCCGGGGTGTCAGAACAGGTAGTTGAGCTGCAGGCCGGCGAGCCAGGCATCCCCTTCCGAGGTGCCATTGAAAGTGGAGGTGGTCTGGGGGATGCCCGGCCTGAGCTGCATGGTTTCGCTCACGTCCACCTTCTTGCCGTCGATCAGGGTCAGCCCCAGATCCAGCGAGAGGTGGCGGTCAATCTGATAGCCCACGCCGGCGCTGTACCAGACCCGATCCGAGTCGGGGATGGAGATGGTGCGGCGATCCGCCGGGACCGGGCTGCGGTCGTAGGCGATACCGGAGCGCAATTGCCATTGGGGGGCCAGCTGGTAGGTCATCCCCAGGGCATAGCGCCAGCTGTCTTCCCAGTGCTCCTCCTTGATGTGCATGGTGCCGTGGTGGTCGAGCTCGGATTCGAGCTGCACGAACTTGCTCCAGTTGGTCCAGTTGATGCTCGAATGCAGCGCCAGGGCCGGGGTGAGCTGATGGAACAGAGCCAGCTCGGCGGTGGCGGGCAGGGGCAGATCCAGGCTGCCGGTATCGGCGAATGGCTGGCCCCTTTGATCGATGCCGATGGCGTCACCGGAGAGGGTCAGGGTGACGTCGTGGCGATAGGAGAGACCGATGCGGGTTGCCTGCGACAACTCAAGCAGGGTGCCCAGGTTCCAGCCCATGGCCCAGCCATCCCCTTTCAGGTGCTTGGCTATCTGGTTGTTGGAGGGGAAAGTGCCGCCCACTTCCCCTTCCCCCTGAATGGCGGAGAGACCGGCCCCGACGGACCAGACACGGTTGATGCGATAGGCCAGGGAGGCCCCCAGATCCATGGTCTTGATGTCGGAGACGTTGCCGAAGTGACCGGCGTTGTAGTTCTCCGGCATCTTGACCCCGAGTCCGTAATAGGAGGTGGCGGCAAGCCCGAGGCGCCATTGCTCGCTGAGGGGCACGATGAGATAGGCGTTGGGTACCCAGGCGTCACCCGCAATGTCGTGGGCTCCGGCATCCAGGCTGACCGGCCCCTGGGGGGTAGGCACCCGGGTGGAGCCCTCGATGTTGACGTCGGGGTGCACGTGGATGACGCCGCCGGAGAAGGCCAGGGTATCGAACCGGGTCATGGCGGCGGCATTGCGGGAGAGCACGCTGGCATTGTCGGCGATGGCGGCTTCACCCGCGAAGGCACGCCCCATGCCGGTGGCGGATTGCTCCGCGAGCTGGAAGCCGGCAGCCTGCACCTGGCTCGACAGCAGCAAGAGGGCAATGAGGGAGGGTTTGAACGTCGGATGCATGGTCTTTCCTCGGGATGAACTGGGTGTTCATTCTGTTATTCGGTTGGGGCCGGGATTTTATATGGTATGACCAGCAAGGCAACGGGGAGAGGGGAACGTGGGGCAAAACGGGATTAAATGCTGAAAGGAATACCCATAACAGTTTGATAAAAAAAGAAAAGAGTACAGTTGTTTACTACAGCTGTGCGCTCAGATGGCGAAGTTGGATAAAAAAAGAGCGCCCAGAGGCGCTCTCGATGATGACATGAAAATCAGAATTTCATGTTGAACTGGGCGGAAGCCAGCAGGGCGTTGCCATGGGAGGTGCCCTTCCAGCGCAGCGCATCGCTGTGGTTGCGCAGGCCTTCGTTCACGTCCACTTCCTTGCCGTCCAGATAGGCCATGCCGAAGTCGAGGCTCATGTCCGGATTGATGTGGTAGGTGGCACCGGCGCTGTACCAGATACGGTCGGAGTCAGGAATGCTCAGGCTGCGGTATTCCGGCTCGATGGGGCTGTTGTCGTAGGCGAAGCCGATACGGGCTTCCCAAGACGGGTTGACGTACCAGGTACCGCCCAGGGCGTAACGGGCGGAGTCCTTGAACTTCTCGTCTTTTTGCAGGCACACGCCGCCGGCGCAGTTGCTGCTGGTGGCCTTGAGCTCCTGGAAGGCGCTCCAGTCGGTCCAGTTCACGGAGTAGTGGACAGCGAATTGCTGGTTCAGGCGGTGGTAGCCTGCGAATTCGGCCTGGGCCGGCAGATCCAGCTTCAGGTTGCCATCGACGACGCGGTTGCCGGAGGTGGCACCCTGGAAGTCGCCGTCAAAGCTCAAGTCCACCTGGGAGCGGTAGGTCAGGGCGAGACGGTTGTTGTCGTTGATCTCGTACAGGGTGCCGACGTTCCAGCCAAAGCCCCAGGTGTCACCCTTCAGGTGAGCCAGACGGGTATCGGAGTTGGCGCCCGGAATGGCGGCGGAAAGCGCACCGGCATAACGGTTCAGCTCGGCGGCGGCGTAGACGGCATTGATGCCGGCACCGACGCTGAAGCTGGAGTTGATGCGATAGGCGATGTTGGGGTTGATGTTGAAGGTCAGCAGCTCGGTGTCACCGGCGCCGGCACCGGCCGCGAAGGTCTTGGAATATTCGGTGGAGAGGCCGTAGTTGGAGAAGAGGCCGATCCCCCAGGCCCACTGATCATTCAGGGGCTGGATGAAGTAGGTGGCCGGCACGAAGGCATCGGGGGCGATGTCGCTCTCGCTGGACGGAGCCAGCTTGGTGGGGCCGGCATAAATGT
The DNA here is from genome assembly GCF_040907765.1 of Aeromonas sp. s9. Taxonomy (NCBI): domain Bacteria; kingdom Pseudomonadati; phylum Pseudomonadota; class Gammaproteobacteria; order Aeromonadales; family Aeromonadaceae; genus Aeromonas; species Aeromonas sp. s9. Next base: position 15,411 of record NZ_JBFOCK010000063.1, on the reverse strand, counting down.
CGCCAGCCACGTCCACGTCGGGCTTGATGTAGGTGCCGGATACAGACAGTGCCATCTTGTCGAAGGTGGTCATGGCCGCCGGGTTGCGGGACAGCACGGCCGCGTTGTCGGCGATGGCTGCTTCACCTGCGTAGGCGCGACCCAGACCGGAGGCCGAGTGCTCGTTCAGCTGGAACGCGGCGGCGAAGGTCTGGGTGCTGGCCAGGGTCACGGCCGCAGCGATCAGGCTTTTCTTGAAAAAGGCAGTTGTCATAGTGTTCTCTCTTTGTAAGCAGATTTTCTGTCGACATCGCGGCTCTTTGGCGGCTATTGACGACATGATCTGTTGTTATGTCAGCTTCTTCCCATTCATTGCTGGCGTGATTCTATGGATCTGGTAGGAGGTAAGAAATCAGACCAGTGACAGCAGAATACATAAAAGTTTCCATTGTGTTAATCATTTGTTTTAACTTGCCGTTTTATTAGGCTGATTTATCTATTGTTGGATAAATAAAGCACAAGTGGTGCCATTTGCGTCATTTAAAATAAATCGTAGAAATGTGACTTCGCGCGGGCAATGGGCGGGAACATGCGGGGATGTGGGGATGAACAGGCAGACAATGAGGATGTCTGCCTGTGATGTGGCTGAGGCGGAGGACGAGTCAGCCTGGGTCAAGGTCTGTTAAATGGACCAGTGCAGGCGTGACTCAAGCTGGCGGGCAACCGGGGCGAGGGGCTCCTGCATGTCTCCGATGAGCACCATGTTGGCCCCCTTGAGCGGCAGTATCTCCCCCTTGAGGGTCCCGTCTGCAAAATCGGACTGGATCGTCAGTGGCAGGTGCTTGGGGACGAGGAACAGGGTGACCGGTCCCATCTTGCCCTGCAGCACCATGTGCAGGGCCGGTCCCTGATAGAAGGCGCAGTGGTTGACATAGGTTACCTTCATGCCCGGCATCTCGCTCAGGGTGGCGCCATATTTCTCCATTTTCGCGTTGATGGTGTGCAGGCTGACCCGCTCATCCACCGCATGAATGAAGGGCTCTTCCCCATAAACGTGGGACATGGCGACTTGAGCCAGCGACAGGGTGTCCGGTGCCACAGGCCAGCTGATCCAGCGGGTGCTCATGCCGAGCAGGAAGGCGACCGAGGCCGCGATGGCCAGAGCGCGCCATTGCGTGCGTGCAGGAGTGGCGGGTAGCGAGACCACCTGCTCCTCTTCGGCTGCCATCGCCTGCCTGAGCAGGATCCGCTCCGCAAGACCGGCCGGTACGTCCACATCCAGAGTGCTGCGCACCTGGCGCTCGAGCTGCTGCATCTCGTCCAGATGCTTGCGATTGACCGGTGACGCCTCGGCGGCTTTCAAGAAGGCGGGATCCCTGTCCGAGGGGTGAGTGATGGCCCGGCGGCGAAATTCAAGCTCATCCATTGGTGTGTCCTCTCTGTTGTTTCGCAGACTCCATGGCCTCTTTTATCTGGTTGCGAGCGCGAAACAGCCTTGTCATGACGGTGTTCTTGTTCAGGCCGAGTTGCTCGGCGATCTCCTCCCCGCTGAATCCCCCCAGAACCTGCAGCAGCAGCGGCTCCTGATACTCGGCAGGCAGGCGGGCGATGTGGCGCCTGAGCCATTCGTGCTCCATCTCCTGCTCGCTTGGCAGGACACCCTGATCCCGCAGGGGGTGCTCGTCGAGGTCGACGAGATCGAACTGCTTTCGCTCAAAGCGGCGGGCATTCTCCCGCCGCAATATGGTGATGAGCCACGCCTTGGCAGCCTTGTCGTCCAGCAGGGTATCTATCGCCTTCCAGGCGCGCAGGAAAGTCTCCTGCACCAGATCCTCGGCGATTTGCGGATCCCGGCACAGCCAGTAGGCGTAGCGGTAGATGTCCCCGTGCAGGGCGTGCACCAGGGCTTCGTACTTGGTTTGTTTGTCTGCCATCTCCCCATAGACCGGAGAAGCGCAGGGATCCTTTCCCGTGTCGGCCCTTTTTCTTCTGAAAAAACCTAACGCCATAAAGGGGTGTCCTGTTTCATGAGGGGCGCATCATGCACGCATCCACGCCAGTATTCGAAGACCATAGGCTATCGCAAAGCTCTCCCAGGTGCACAACTCCCTGGCGAGCGCCTGCCTGGGCAGGTGTTCGCCAGGGACTCGCTTGGGGGAAAAACAGGCCCGATCCAGGCCGTCCAGCAGCGCCCCCATGGCGGGGTCGCGGTGACAGGGCAGCCTGGCCAGATGCAGACAGGGGGTGTCCCAGCGCAGGACGGCCCAGGTCAGCAGGGTTTCCCTGGCCTCGTCAGGAGAGCCCGTGGCGAGGGCCCGTTGCAGGCGATAAAAGGCGCGCCAGCGCGGCCAGCGGCGCATGAATGCCCGCAGCAGGATGGCCAGGAGCACCCAATAGAGATACTGGCCCCCTGGTGCGGGGGAGGCGGGAGTGGCGCTCTCCCTTGCCGTGAACACCAGAGAATGTGCGGGCAGGCGCGCCTCCTCGATGCGGCCGCTCTGGGTGTTGAACCAGCGCAGGGTCTGGGGGGGCAGCACATAGCGCCCCGCCTCGTCGGTGGTCAGGGCCTGGCGCCACTGGCGCTCGAAGCGAAGCGCCCCCTCGGCCACGAATCGCTCCTGTTGCTGCTCGCCGTCCGGCTTCATGGAGAGGCCGGCGGGCAGGGGCGGGGCCGGCAAGGGGGGCAGGCGGTTGCCATCCCCCCCATCCATCACCAGGGTGAGGGTGCGGATCACCGGCTCACCCACCCTGGCCTGCGCCGGGCTGAACTGCTGGCGCAGCACCAGGCTGCTCGCCACCGGCTCCAGGGGGGCCTTGTCCACCTTGATGAAGAGGGTCGTCGCCCTGGCGGACAGCAGATCCCCCGCGTTGCCCGGCGCGGTCGCACCGGCCTGGTCCTGGTGCGGCAACCGCCCCTGGAAGCGGGGGGATTCGACGGGATGGAGTCCGGGTCCTTTGGCCTGCAGCAGCCATTTTCGCGTGAGACGCCCGGGCAGGCCGGGGCTGGCGGGAGAGTCCCAGCGGTCCTCGCCAAGGCGGCGAATGGTAAAGGCCGGGGTGATGGGCTCTCCGAGGTTGGGGGCCTCCAGGTTGGCAGGCAGCCAGAGGGTCAGCTCATAGATGAAGGGCTGGCCGGGATAGAGATTCCCCTCATGGAGCACCCGGGCCTGCAGCTCGACCGGAGAGAATACCGGGTCTTGTGCCGGCATCAGGGTGCCGTCCAGGGAACGTGTCGGTACCGCCAGGGAGGGGGTGAGATCGGCGCCAAGGGGCAGGGAGGGCACCTGGCGCGGGCTGGTATCGAGCAGGTGCAGGGGGATCTGCCAGCGGGTCAGGCTGCGGCTCTGGGCACTGACCCGCTGGATACTGACCCGCCCGACCGCAAACTGGCGCAGCAGCGGTTGCAGGTTGAGATCCTCATCGCGGTGCAGCCCGTCGGCCTCGATGACGAGCAGCCAGTCGCGCTCGCTCGCCCCCGGCAACAGCTCGGCCTCGACAGGAGCGGCCTGCACCCGCATGGCGCACAGGGCGAGCAGCAGCCAGCAGCCGATCCGGGGGGAGAGCAAGCGCAGCACGAGGATCACCAGGGCTCCTCCACCTTGATCAGGGGGCGGCGCAGGGCCTCCTTGCGAAGGCGCTGCTCCAGCAGCAGCACGGGGGGCGCCGGGGGGCGGGGAGCCTCTGAGGCGCGGGCGGGGTCGGGAGTGTCGGCCTGCTCCGGGGCATTTGCCGAGGGCGCCGACTGCGGCGGGTTGGCCCGCAGCAGGGCCAGGTTGTGCAAGGCATCCCTGTGCCCAGGTTCAAGGCGAAGGGCGCTCAGATAGGCCTGCTCCGCGGCGGCAAGATCCCCGAGCCAGACCAGGGCATTGCCCCTGTTGTAGTGGGCGGTGGCGCTGTTTGCCCTGCCATAGGCGGCGACGGCCCTGGCGTAATCCCCGGCTCTATACCAGGCGTTGCCTTGCCAGACCGGATCCTGGAAGGCGTTGGCCGCTTCCCGATAGTGTCCCTGGCGATAAGCCTGCCAGCCTGCTTCATCTTGTCGGGAGGCCGCCTGCAGGGAAGGGGGCGCGACGCCAATGACGAGGATCACCAGCAGCCAGTGGGCGCCGATCCGCGCCAGCAGCGCCAGGGGGAGCAAGGGGATGAGCAGCCAGGGGCCGAGATCCCGGGATTGCCCCTGCGTCAGGGCCTGGCCCATGGGCAGGGGGGCAAAGCGGGGCTGGCCGGAATCAAGCCAGGCCAGCCTGCCTCCGGTACTGGCGGCAAGGGTGGCCATGGCCTCCTCGTCGGGTGCCGGCAAGGTGTGGCCGATCGGGCTGCCGAGCTGCCAGCGCTCGGCGGCCACGCCGGGCAGCCGGGTCTCCTTGCCCCCGCTGGCCAGCAGGATGTCGAGCTGCGGGGCCGAGCCTGCCTTGCAGAACAGGTCATTAAGGCAGGGCCAGAGGGCGGCGATGCGATCGCGCGCTGTCCCGGAGAGGCCGTCGGTCACGAGCAGCAGACGGGCGGACTGGCCCGGCGGGATCAGGGTGAGGGCCAGGGCCACGGCGCGCTCGGGGGCGCTGCCCTGGACAGGCATAATGGCCGGGCGCAGGTCCGGCAGCAGCAGGGCGATGGCCTGATGATCCCGGGTGGGAGGCATGGCGAGGTAGGCATCCCCGGCGAACAGGATGAGGGCGATGGGATGGGCCGCGTCCTGCCGCGCTATGTCGGCCAGCATCTCCTGCAATCCCAGCCTCACCCGGGTTGCCCGGTCCGGTGCCAGATCCTGTGCCAGCATGGAGTCGGATAGATCCAGCAGCCAGATATCGAGGGCCGGGCTCTGTATGGGGAGACTCTGCTGGCGCAGGGCGGGGCCCGAGAGCGCCAGGATCACCGGCAGACAAGCAAGCCAGCGCCAGGGGATGGCCCGATGGCGGCTCGGCAGCAGATAGGCCTGCATGGCCGGGGAGAGCAAGCCGGGATCGCGGCGGCGGCGCCACCCCTGCCATAGCCAGGGGAGCAGGGCCAGCAACCAGAGGGGGCGCAGCAAGGTCAGCTCCATGGTGCCACCATCATGACCTGCCTACTCATGGGATGTCCTCCGTGACAGGGAGATGTGCCAGCGGGCTGGCCAGCAGAGCAGCAGCCAGGCCAGGGCCAGTGGCCAGGGGTAGAGCTCCTGGTGGGGCCGAGAGAGGATCTGGGGCCGGGCGAGGGGCTCCAGGGTGTCGATGGCCTGGTTGATGGCGGCGAGATCGCCCCGGTTGCGGGCGCGAAAATAGCGGCCTCCTCCCAGTGTCGCCAACTGCTGCAACAGGGCTTCATCCAGTTCGGCACTGGGATCGGCGTCCCCTGCGGGCGCGGCGAAGGTGTCGGGGTCGGCGCCTACCCCCAGGGTATAGAGACGGATGCCGGCTTTGGCGGCGAGCCGGGCCTCGGTCAGGGGATCCGCATTGCCCGAGGTATTGCGCCCGTCCGTCACCAGCAGCAGGGCGGTGGGGCGGGTGGGGTCGGCGTGCTGGCGTGCCAGCAGGATGGCTTCCCCCAGGGCCGTGGTGCGCCCCACCAGATCGAAATCGAGCTCCCTGGCCAGGGTGAGCAGGGCCCCGGTCTCCTGGGTGAGGGGGGAGAGCAGATAGGCGTGATCGGCAAAGACGACGAGGGCGATGCGATCCCCCGGGCGGGAGGCGACAAGGTTGCTTATCTGCTGGCGCACCGCGGCAAGCCTGTCCGTTTGCTCTCCGTCATCCAGCATGTCCTGGGTGCGCATGCTGTCGGAGAGATCCACCGCCAGGATGAGGTCCCGGCTGCTCTGGTAGTGAATGATCGGGGGCTCCTGCCACTGGGGGCGGCACAGGGCCAGTACCAGGGCGCACCAGCAGATCATCATGCGCCACAAGGGCTGCCCCGCCTGGGGCTGGAGCAGGGGAAAACCTCCGTGAACGAGCCGGTTTCCTCCCTTGCGCCCCTTCATGGGAGGCAGGCCGAAGCGCACCAGCAGCGGCAAGGCGAGGGCGAGGGAAAACCAGGGCCAGGCGAGGATCATCGCGTACCCTCCGGGGGAGGTGCCCCTCGCTTGCTTGCCGGGAATCGCGGCGCACTGACGCAGCGTCGCCCCCAGGCGAGATAGGCGAGGCGCAATCTTTTGCGCTGCGCCTCATCGGGCACGCTGCCCCCATAGAGCCAGAGTGGCCACTGGGCGGCAAACCGGGAAAAATCACACCCCCCCTTGCTGTCCAGCCAGGCGAGCCAGGCCTCCCCTTGCAGGGGGGCCGCCTCGGGCCAGCGGGCCATGGCCGCTTCTCGCAGGGCATCCTGCAGCCTAGGGACGAGATCGTCTGCCTGCCAGTCTATCCGGTGCGCCCAGCGGCGCTGGCGCAACAGGGTGAGGGCCGTCGTGGCGATCAAGCAAGCTGCGATCGCCGCGATCAGCAGCCCCCCGAGGGCCATCAGGCGAGGATCCTGTGCAGGCTCGAGAGCGGGGCCTTGGTGGATGTCACGCAGCTCGGCACGGATGGCTTGCAAGGACTCGCTGGACGAGGGCTGGCGATATGCATCCGGTGCGGGCACGCCCTGCTCCCCCCTCAAAATAGACGGCATCCGCCCTCCTGCCACTGGCGTTGCAGGGTGGCGCCGTTGTCGAGGCGATAGAGGCGCGTCACCAGGGGCAGCAACTGCTGGCGACAGGCCTCGGCCTGTTCGTCGGCCGCCCTCTGATAGCGGGCGCGAAAGCGGGGATCTTCTCCCGCGAGCCAACCGCTGTGTCTGCCTGCCTGCACTGCCAGCTGCCCCTGTTCGGGCAGGGCGGCTTCCAGGGGATCGCGGATTTGCCAGTAGTGGATGTCGTGGCGCGGGCGAAGGCGTTGCAACTGCTGGCAGAGGGCCTGGTCCGGTGCCTGGTGATGGCTTATCAGGGTCAATCTGGCCCCGTGGGGCAGGGTGAGTCGTGCCAGGGTCTGGGCCAGCGTCCAGGGTGGGGGGGCGCGATCCAGCCCAGCCTCGTAATGGCGGCAGAGCGCTTCCAGCAGAGGCATGAGAGAGCCGCGCTGGTGCTCTGTGTGGGGGACTGCGCCCTGGCAGATCAAGGTATTGGCCTGTTTCTCCCCCTGCCAGAACAGGGCTGCGGCCAGCTCGCAGCCAAGGCGGGCCTTGAGCTGGGCGCGGGAGCCAAAGTACATGGCAGGTGAGAGATCCAGCAGCAACCAGTGGGCCTGATCCTGCTCTTCCCCGTAGAGGCGGGTGTGGGGGCGGCCGAGGCGGGCGGTGACCCGCCAGTCGATGTGACGCACCTCGTCACCGGCCTGATAGAGGCGAAGCTCCCTGAAATGCAGCCCGGGCTGGCGCCCGATACGCCCCTGGGCCGCCTGATGAATGCGGGCACGCTCGCCCTGGCGCGTCCAGAGGCGCACCGCCAGCAGCCGCTCGAGGGTGAGGGCGATGTCGGGGTGATCCCGGGGCTCGGCGACGGGGGTCATGGCGATAGGGCTGCCTGTGGGGGCCGGCTCAGGGGCATGGAATGGCATCCAGCAGCAGGGCGATGAGCGCCTCGCTATCGAGGTTGTCCGCCAGCGCCTGATAACTCGGGATGAGGCGGTGGCGCAGCACGGCTGGCGCCAGTTGCTGGATGTCTTCGGGCAATACGAAGTCGCGCCCGGCGAGCCAGGCCCGGGCCCGTGCGGCTCTTGCGAGGCCGATGCTGGCTCTGGGACTGGCCCCCACCGCGACCAGGGGGTCTAGCTCGGGGCACAGGCCGCTGCCGGGGCGGGTGGCGCACACCAGTTGCACCAGATAGTGCTCGAGGCGCCCCTGCATCTGTACCCCTTGAACGGCGGTGCGGGCTTTCATCAGGTCGGACTGGCTCAGGGTGATTGGCGGCGTCGGCAGGGCGTCGCCACGGGCGTTGAGTTGAAGGATGGCCAGCTCCATGGCGGGGCTGGGGTAATCCACCAGCAGCTTGAGCAAGAAGCGATCGAGCTGGGCCTCTGGCAGGGGATAGGTCCCTTCCTGCTCGATAGGGTTCTGGGTGGCGGCGACCATGAAGAGGGAGGGCAGGCGCCAGCTCTTCTTGCCCACGGTGATCTGGTGCTCGGCCATGGCCTCCAGCAGGGCGGACTGCACCTTGGCCGGCGCCCGGTTGATCTCGTCCGCCAGCACCAGGTGATTGAACAGGGGGCCGGGTTGAAACACGAAACTCGCATCCTGGGGATGGAAGACCTCGCTGCCGGTGAGATCGGCAGGGAGCAGATCTGGGGTGAACTGGATACGGGCAAAGCGCCCCTCCACGGCGCCGGCCAGTGCCTTGACCGCCCGGGTCTTGGCAAGACCGGGGGCCCCCTCGATCAGCACATGTCCTTCACATAACAGGGCGATCAGCAGCCCCTCGATGAGGGGGTCCTGTCCCAGGATCTGGCTGCCCAGATAGTCTCCAAGTGCTCTGAACTCGGCCGCTGCCATGCGATAAACCCGTTGTTTTTATGGAAGTTGATCTTTTTATACCCCAGTTGGCTCACAAGGGCGAGGGAGGGTGGCAAGATGGGGACAATTTAGTTTCAATCAGCCGTATGAAAGTTGTGATTGGATTGTTAAGATGTGGCGCAATGAGGTCAGACCTCTGCCTTTTTAACCCAAGGAGCCAGGATGAAACAGCCATTGAAACTGACGACTCGCCAGGGCGAACGGATAGCCGTCGTGGCGGGTCTGCGCACCCCCTTTGCCAAGCAGGCCACCGCTTTTCACGGCGTGCCTGCGGTGGATCTGGGCAAACTGGTGGTGAGCGAGATGCTCGCCCGCACCGATCTCGACCCCAAGCTCATCGACCAGCTGGTGTTCGGCCAGGTGGTGCAGATGCCGGAAGCGCCAAACATCGCCCGGGAGATCGTGCTTGGCACCGGCATGAGCGTCAGCACCGATGCCTATAGCGTGTCGCGCGCCTGCGCCACCAGTTTCCAGGCGGTGGCCAATGTCACCGAATCCATCATGGCCGGCACGGTGGACATCGCCATCGCCGGCGGTGCCGACTCCTCTTCCGTGCTGCCCATCGGGGTCAGCAAGTCTCTGGCCCGCGCCCTGGTGGATCTCAACAAGGCGCGCAACCTCCAGCAGCGTTTCAATATTCTGCGCCGTCTGCGCCTGAAGGACCTGCTGCCGGTGCCCCCGGCCGTGGCCGAGTACTCCACCGGTCTCTCCATGGGGCAGACCGCCGAGCAGATGGCCAAGACCCACCAGATCAGCCGCGAGGCGCAAGATGCGCTGGCCCACCGCTCCCACACCCTGGCGGCCGAAGCCTGGGCCCAGGGCAAATTGAGTGGCGAGGTGTTCACCGCCCACGTGCCCCCCTACAAGTCGCCGCTGGAGCGGGACAACAACATCCGCGAAAGCTCCGATCTGGCGAGTTACGCCAAGCTCAAACCGGTCTTTGACCGGGCTCACGGCTCGGTGACCGCCGCCAACGCCACCCCGCTCACCGACGGCGCCGCCGCCGTGCTGATGATGCGTGAAGGGCGTGCCCGCGAGCTGGGTCTGGAGCCGCTGGGTTACATCCGCAGCTTCGCGTTTTCCGCCATCGATGTCTGGCAGGACATGCTGATGGGCCCCTCCTATGCCACGCCGCTGGCGCTGGACCGTGCCGGCATCACCCTTGGGGATCTGACCCTCATCGACATGCACGAAGCCTTTGCCGCCCAGACGCTGGCCAACCTCAAGATGTTTGCAAGCGCCGAATTTGCCCGTGACAAGCTGGGCCGGGATCAGGCCATCGGCGAGGTGGACATGGAGAAGTTCAACGTGCTCGGCGGCTCTTTGGCCTTTGGTCACCCCTTTGCCGCCACCGGGGCGCGCATGATCACCCAGACCCTGCATGAACTGCGGCGCCGGGGTGGGGGATTGGGGCTCAACACCGCCTGTGCGGCGGGTGGGCTGGGTGTGGCCATGGTGCTGGAGGTGGAATGATGAGTGCCAAGACTTTTTCTCTGGATATTCGCAAAGACGGCATCGGCATCCTCACCATGGATGTGCCCGGTGAGAGCATGAACACCCTGAAGGCCTCCTTTGCGGACGAGATCCGCACTCTGTTGGCCGAGGTAAAGGGGAACGGGGATCTGATCGGCCTGGTGATCGTCTCCGGCAAGAAGGACTCCTTCGTTGCCGGGGCCGACATCGCCATGCTGGCGGCCTGCACCAGCGCCCAGGATGCCGAAGCGCTGTCCCGGGCCGGACAGGAGGTGTTCGCCGAGATCGAAGCCCTGGGGATCCCGGTGATCGCCGCCATTCACGGCCCCTGCCTTGGCGGCGGGCTGGAGCTGGCGCTCGCCTGTCATGGCCGGGTGGTGACCGATCACGGTAAAACCGTGCTGGGCCTGCCGGAAGTGCAGCTCGGCCTGCTGCCGGGCTCCGGCGGTACCCAGCGCCTGCCGCGCCTCATCGGGGTGGCCAAGGCACTGGATCTGATGCTGACCGGCAAGCAGGTGCGGGCCAAACAGGCCAGGAAGCTCGGGCTGGTGGATGACATGGTGCCCCCGTCCATTTTGCTGGAAGCTGCCATCAAGCTTGCCAAGAAGGGCAAGCCGCGCCACCACCTGAAACGGGATCTGCAGGGCAAGGTGCTGGAGACCAACAAATTTGGTCGCAAGGTGCTGTTCGATCAGGCCCGCAAGGGGGTCAAGGCCAAGACCCGGGGCAACTACCCGGCGCCGGAGCGCATCATCGAGGTGGTGCGCATCGGCGTGGAGGAGGGGATGCAGGCCGGCCTGCTGGCCGAGGCCCGCCACTTCGGCGAGCTGGTGATGACGCCGGAATCCGCCGCTCTGCGCTCCCTCTTCTTCGCCACCACTGAGATGAAAAAAGAGGTGAGCTATCAGGGGGCCGAGCCGCGCAAGGTGGGTCATGCCGCCGTGCTGGGGGGCGGCCTGATGGGGGGGGGCATCGCCTTCGTCACCGCCACCAAGGCGGGGGTACCGGTGCGGATCAAGGATGTGGCGAGCGCCGGCATCGGCAATGCCATGCGTTACAGCTACGACCTCCTCGCGAGGAAGCTCAAGCGTCGCCAACTGCTGCGCAGCGAGCTGGAAAAACAGATGAGCCTGCTCACCGGCACCCTGGACTATTCCGGTTTCCACCGGGTGGACATGGTGGTGGAAGCGGTGTTCGAGGACATCAACCTCAAGCACCAGATGGTGCAGGACGTGGAGCGCGAGTGCGGCGAGCACACCGTGTTTGCCTCCAACACCTCCTCCCTGCCCATCCACCAGATCGCCTCTGCGGCGACGCATCCGGAGCGGGTGGTGGGGCTGCACTACTTCAGCCCGGTTGACAAGATGCCGCTCGCCGAGATCATTCCCCACGCGGGTACCAGCGCCGAGACGGTGGCCACCACCCTGGCCTTCGCCCGGGCACAGGGCAAGACCCCCATCGTGGTGAAGGACGAGGCCGGCTTCTACGTCAACCGTATCCTGGCGCCCTACATGAACGAGGCGGCGCGCCTGGTGCTGGAAGGGGAGCCGGTGGAGGTACTGGACGGCGCTCTGCTCGACTTCGGTTTCCCGGTCGGCCCCATCACCCTGCTGGACGAGGTGGGGATCGACGTGGGGGCCAAGATCTCCCCCATCCTCGAAAAAGAGCTGGGTGGCGAGCAGTTCCAGGCGCCCAAGGCCTTTGACAAGCTGCTGGAGGACGATCGCAAGGGGCGCAAGAACGGCAAGGGCTTCTATCTCTATGGCAAGGCGGCCCCGCGCAACAAGCTCACCGGCAAGGAGGGCAAGAAGACGGTGGACGCGAGCGTCTACGACGTGCTTGGCGTCAAGCCCCAGGCCAAGCTGGCCAGGCAGGAGATCGCCGAGCGCTGCGTGCTGCTGATGCTCAACGAAGCGGCCATGGCCCTGGATGGCGGCGTGGTGGCCTCGGCCCGGGACGGCGACATCGGCGCCATCTTCGGTATCGGCTTCCCTCCCTTCCTGGGCGGTCCGTTCCGCTACATGGACAGCCTCGGCATCGACTATCTGGTGGGGCGTCTTGAGCACCATCAGAAGCGCTTTGGCGACCGCTTCGCCCCCTGTGCGCGGCTGAAAGCGATGGCGGCGGAGCAGCAGACCTTCTACTGATGGCTCTCGACGGCATGCATCTAGCGAGGCGACCCCAAGGTCGCCTCGCTTTTTGTTGGGCGTACCTTTCCGGTTTGGGGCGAGGGGCGAAGAAAAACGGGGCGGGGAGGGGTAAAACCTTGATCTGGCGCAAACTGGTGCCCCATTTATTACTTTGGTGGCATAGGACTCAGGCGCGGGTTGAGGTCAAATAGTCTTATCAGGAACGGGGGCGACCCCGTCACGAAAGGGACACCCATTTCACTGGATGAAGGACACACTATGAGTCTGCTTGAACACACCATCTGGACTGTATTGGGGTATGGGGCCATGCCCTTTATCTTCCTGAGCGGGTTCGTGGCAGTGGCAGTGACCTGCTGCCTGCTGCTCAATGCCTTCGGGGTCAAGTCCGCCGAGAAGTGAGTCACTCTCGTTCATGCCGCCAAATGCCAGTCTCACGACTGGCATTTGTTTTTTGTGTCTTCTGAAGCACTTGCCCGCCCCTGATGGGGTAAAGGGAGCGCAAGACGGTCGAACCCGGCGGCCATTTTGATTACACTGACGCCCGGCATGTCCGCCCCCTTCTCTTTTATCAGGTTTTCACGACTTCTATGGCGCTCAAGGCAACCATCTTCAAGGCCCAGATCAGCTTGTCTGACATGGATCGCAATCTCTATCAGGACTTCTCCCTCACCCTGGCCCGTCACCCCTCCGAGACCGACGAGCGCATGATGATCCGCCTCGCGGCCTTCGCCTGGCATGCCGCCGAGCGGCTGGAGTTCACCAAGGGGCTCTCTGCCGACGACGAGCCCGAGCTCTGGTGCAAGAACTACTCCGACGAGATTGAACTCTGGATTGAGCTGGGTCAGCCGGACGAGCGCCGCCTCAAGAAGGCATGTAACCGCTCTCGCCAGGTGGTGCTCTACCTCTATGGCGGTCGTGGCACCAGCGTCTGGTGGAAGCAGAACCAGGGCAAGCTCGGTCTGCACGACAACCTGAGCGTCATCGAACTCTCCGACAGCCAGACCCTGCCCCTGGCGGCCATGGTGGAGCGCACCATGCAGCTCACCTGTACCATCTCCGACGGCCAGCTCTGGGTCAGCAACGGCAGCCAGGAGGTGACGCTGGACCCCGTGGTGCTGATGGGACGCCCGGCCCGCGAACTGTAAACGGGATACCCATGTTCAGCGCCCTGCTCAATATCGTCATTCCCGTGTTTGCGGTGGTGGGCCTTGGCGCCCTCTATGGGCGGCTGCGACCGGGCGGGGCCCTGGGTTATGTCAACCGGGCCAATATCGAGCTCTTTACCCCGGCGCTGGTCTTCTCGGCCCTGGTGAAATACCCCCTGGATCTCGCGGCGCACCTGCCCCTTGTGGGGGCCGGTGCCCTGGTCATCCTGCTGCCCGGCTTGCTGCTCTCCCTGCTCAAACTCAAGGAGATAGAGCGGGCCGCACTGATCCTGCCCGCCATGTTTCGCAACACCGGCAACCTCGGCATTCCGCTGATGGTGCTCGCCTTTGGCGAGCAGCAGCTCGGCGCCATCGTCATCCTCTTTGTGCTCTCCAACCTGCTCCACTTCTCGGTGGGCATGTTCATCCTCTCGGCCAGCAGCTCCCGCTGGCTCTGGCTGAGAAGCCCCGTGCTCTGGGCCGCCTTCGCCGGGCTGCTGGTGGCCAACCTGCATATCCCGCTGCCGGAATACCTGGTGACCAGCGCCGCTCTGCTCGGCCAGATAGCGGTGCCCCTGATGCTGTTTGCCTTGGGAGTTAGGCTGATGGAAGGGGAGCTGGATCACCTGGGGCTGGCCATCAAGTGCAACCTGCTCTACCTGCTGGCGGGGGGCCTCTCCCTGGGGCTCGCCGTCTGGCTGCTGCCCCTCGAACCTGACTGGATACCACTCCTGATGCTGTCGGTGGCGCTGCCCCCGGCGGTGCTCAACTACATGCTGTGCGAGCAGTATCAGTGCCAGCCCGACAAGGTGGCCAGCATCGTGCTCGGCGGCAATGCGCTCTCTGTGGTGGTGATCCCCCTTGCGGTGTGGTTGGCACTGCATCTGGGGAGTTAACCCTATTTTGTTTTCAAGGACGCCTGATGGCGTCCTTTTTATCGCCATCGCGAAAGTCCGATTAGGCTTCGCTAATCGAACCTGCGGCCCTTGAAGGCCAACAGATGATTCTCAGAATACAAATAACTCATTGACACATTGCTTTTTATTACTAAATAACTGATCCCAATAGTGCTACACCTTCGCTGTGCCATAGCCATTCCCCGGGAAAGGAGACACGGTATCCATGAAGTGTTTCACTCGGGCCAGCAGGTTTGCCATCCCTCTGCATTGATGATTGCGCGTGATGGTTTCATGTAACTTGTGCCATAGCCGTTCTATGTGATTAACCCAAGGGCTGTAAACTGGCTGGAACACCAGGCAGAACTTGGGATTCTTCTTCAACCATCGCTCGGTCTGTTTGCTTTTGTGAATGATGTAGTTATCGAGGATCAACGTGATGGTTTTGGCTCGTCGGTAGTGGTGGCGCAGCTTTTCCAGCATGGCAATAAACAGCGATGAGTTTTTCTTGATCCCGCTGACGTAAAGTACCCTTCCGTTGCCTGCGTGGAGAACGCCTGCCAGATAATGCTTGGCATTCTGCCCCGGTGTGACAACCCGCTTTTGCTGCGCTCTGAACATCCAGTCGGCTCCTAATTTGGGATTGAGGTCTATATCGACTTCATCCTCATAAAACACCGGATTATCGGCATCACAGCGGGCCAGCGCGGCGTCGATATTCGCCATTTTTTCCTGATAGGCTGGGTCTTTTATCCGCAAGGTCGGCACGGGCCTGCGCCAGACAATGCCCATACGAGGTAACCATCGGCGGAGCGTGGAGGCTGCCACATTGAGCCCTGTTAACCGATTGATTTTTATAGCCAATAGTTCAGTACACCAACGGCTGCGCTGATAACCAAAATCTTGCGGAGAAAACTGCATGAGCAGCACCAGTAGGGTGACAATCTTGGCGATAGGTAAGACTGGGGCACGGCCAGCCGGTAAGGCTTCTAGCGCATCTATGCCTTCATCTCGATACCACCGAAGCCAACGACCGATGGTCGAGCGCGCAGCGCCGGTAAGGTGATGAACATCGGTGATCGTGCGTCCTTCATGTAACAGCAAGATGGCCATCAAGCGACGAGCATGTCCTTTATCACGGGTGGCATGGATGATTTTGTGAATGCGGCGCCGTTGTGGTCGTGGCAGAGGTGGTAGGATAGGCATCAACTCAGTCCTTTGGGTGTGGCTTGTTTTGTTTAGCGACTAATCAGATCGCACAAACTGGACTGAGTTCCCTTCCTCCGGTGATCTACTATTCGGAACAGCTATTTA
>NZ_JBFOCK010000062.1:0-12997 GCF_040907765.1 Aeromonas sp. s9 | reverse complement strand
GCCGATCCCCGGCAGCGACCAGCTCACCTTGAGCCCGGCCATTCCCGGCGTGCCCGATGAACAAAACCTCATCATCCGGGCTGCGCGACTGTTGCAGAGCCGGTTGGCCAGTCCGCAGGGAGCCCATATCCGGCTGGAGAAGGTACTACCCATGGGCGGTGGCATCGGGGGCGGCTCGTCGGACGCGGCCACCACCCTCGTGGCCCTGAA
Source organism: Aeromonas sp. s9 (assembly GCF_040907765.1). NCBI lineage: Bacteria > Pseudomonadati > Pseudomonadota > Gammaproteobacteria > Aeromonadales > Aeromonadaceae > Aeromonas > Aeromonas sp. s9. The sequence continues at coordinate 12,787 of NZ_JBFOCK010000062.1, read as the reverse complement.
CCACCTCTGGCAAGCAGGCTTGAGTGAAGACGAGCTGGCCGAGCTCGGAGTGCAGTTGGGCGCCGACGTGCCGGTGTTCGTGCGGGGCAAGGCCGCCTTCGCCGAGGGCGTGGGGGAGCGGTTGCAACCGGTCGAGGTGCCGGATGCCTGGTACCTGGTACTCAAGCCGGATTGCCATGTGGCCACCGCCGCAGTGTTCCAGGATCCCGACCTGCCCCGCAACACCCCCAAGATGACCCTGGACAATCTGCTGGCAGGAGAGTGGAAAAACGATTGCGAGCTACTGGTGAAAAAGCGCCACCCCGAGGTTGCCAATGCGCTCGGCTGGTTGCTAGAATACGCGCCGTCAAGAATGACGGGCACTGGCGCCTGCGTCTTTGCTCGATTTGAAGACGAAATGGCTGCTCGGAAGGTGTTGGCAAGAGTGCCGGAAGGCTGGGATGGGTTTGTCGCCAAGGGCGAGAACATATCACCACTCTTCGTCACTTTGCAACAAGTGAGTGATTGGGGTATCGCCAAGCGGTAAGGCAGCGGGTTTTGATCTCGCCATTCCTAGGTTCGAATCCTAGTACCCCAGCCAACTCTCTCCTTGTTGAGGCCGTATCGGGAGGTGTTGACCTCGTCGATGTGTCTTGGGCCAATCTGACGCGATGGCGCTCAAGGTGGATTCCCGTCCACCCACCCTGCGGGTGATGAGACGCCATCCTCGACATCGCCCAGAGACCTTGTCCGTCATCTTGCTAAATCGTTTGCCCCCAAACGATACGGGTCTAAAATCAGACTCCCCACATACTGGATGCAACCCCGAGGTTTCAAACCGTGCCTGACATGAAGCTGTTTGCTGGTAACGCAACGCCGGAACTAGCCCAGAAGATCGCAGATCGCCTGTTTATCAAACTCGGCAATGCTGCCGTAGGTCGCTTTAGCGACGGCGAGATCAGCGTACAGATCAACGAGAATGTACGCGGTGGCGATATCTTCATCATTCAATCCACCTGTGCCCCGACCAACGACAATTTGATGGAATTGATCGTCATGGTGGATGCACTGCGTCGTGCTTCAGCTGGCCGTATCACTGCCGTTATCCCCTACTTTGGTTATGCCCGTCAGGACCGCCGCGTCCGCTCCGCCCGTGTGCCCATCACCGCCAAGGTCGTCGCCGACTTCCTCTCCAGCGTGGGTGTGGACCGTGTGCTGACCGTTGACCTGCATGCCGAGCAGATCCAGGGCTTCTTCGACGTCCCCGTCGACAACGTGTTCGGCAGCCCGGTGCTGCTGGAAGACATGAAGGCCAAGAACCTCGAATCCCCCGTGGTCGTGTCACCGGACATCGGCGGCGTGGTCCGTGCCCGTGCCATCGCCAAGCTGCTGGACGACACCGACATCGCCATCATCGACAAGCGTCGTCCCCGTCCGAACGTCTCCCAGGTCATGCACCTGATCGGCGACGTGGCCGGTCGTGACTGCGTCATCGTCGACGACATGATCGACACCGGCGGCACCCTGTGCAAAGCGGCCGAAGCGCTGAAAGAGCGTGGTGCCAAGCGCGTATTCGCCTATGCGACCCACCCTGTCTTCTCCGGCACCGCCGTTGAAAACATCAAGAATTCGGTCATCGACGAGCTGATCATCACCGACTCCATCCCGCTCACCCCGGAGATGAAGGCAGTCGGCAAGGTCAAGCAGCTGACCCTCTCCTCCGTGCTGGCCGAAGCGATTCGCCGCATCAGCAACGAAGAGTCCATCTCTGCCATGTTCGAGCATTGATAGACCCTGTCGTGACAAAAACCGCCGAATGGCGGTTTTTGTTTTTTTGGGTGCCTGGCGCCAACCGCCAGCCTCCACTCGGCAAGAAACGAAAACCTCGGACGAGCCACCCCACCCGAGCCCTTCTGTCCGGCTTTTCCCCGACCTTGCCGCACTTTGGTTGAGTGATCGCCACTCGGCGGCTAGAATATTGCGTCCCATTGCCCCGGGTCATCCGCCCATGGCAAGTAGCGAGTGAAGACATCAAGCGTGACAAGTCAAATCAAACTGATTGTCGGGCTGGGTAATCCCGGCCCCGAATATGCCAAGACCCGCCACAATGCGGGCGCCTGGTATGTGGAGCAACTGGCACGCTGGCACAATGTCAGCCTGCGCGAAGAGCCCAAGTTCTTCGGCCACACCGCCCGCTTCCTGGTGGACGGGCAGGATGTGCGGCTGCTCATCCCGAACACCTACATGAATCTCTCCGGCAAGGCCGTGGCGGCGCTCGCGCGCTTCTACCAGATCGCCCCGGAAGAGATCCTGGTGGCCCACGACGAGCTGGACCTGCCTCCCGGCATCGCCAAGTTCAAGCAAGGGGGTGGTCACGGCGGCCATAACGGCCTCAAGGACATCATCGCCAGGATGGGCAACAACAATAACTTCTTCCGGCTGCGCCTTGGCATCGGCCATCCGGGCGCCAAGGAGCTGGTCGCCGGCTTCGTGCTGACCAAGGCGCCCAGCAGTGAGCAGAGTCTGATTGAGGCCGCGCTGGACGAATCCCTGCGCGCCACCGACATCCTGTTCAAGCAGGACATGACCAAGGCCATGAATCGCCTGCACAGTTTCAAGGCCGAGAAAGTCTAGGCCTTCAGCCTGCATGACCAGGCTGTTCAAGATGACCGGCCTCTGGCGAGATCCCTCGCCTCGGGGTCAAGCAACACGACACGGGCCGCCCGCGCGGCCCCTTGAAGCATCCATCAACAAGGTAACAATCCATGGGTTTTAAATGCGGTATCGTGGGCCTGCCCAATGTAGGCAAATCCACCCTGTTCAATGCGCTGACCAAGGCCGGCATCGAAGCCGCCAACTTCCCGTTCTGCACCATTGAGCCGAACACGGGTGTGGTCCCCATGCCGGATCCCCGCCTCGACCAGCTGGCGGCCATCATCAATCCGCAGCGTGTCGTGCCGACCACCATGGAGTTCGTGGACATCGCCGGCCTGGTGGCCGGTGCCTCCAAGGGCGAAGGCCTTGGCAACCAGTTCCTGGCCAACATCCGTGAAACCGAAGCCATCGGTCACGTGGTACGCTGCTTCGAGGACGAGAACATCGTCCACGTGGCGGGCAAGGTCTCCCCGGCCGACGACATCGAGGTGATCAACACCGAGCTGGCCCTCTCCGACCTGGATGCCTGCGAGCGCGCCATCAATCGCCAGTCCAAGCGTGCCAAGGGCGGCGACAAGGATGCCAAGCTGGAAGTGGAAGTGCTGGAGAAGATCAAGGTTGCCCTGGAAAACGGCCAGATGATCCGCGGCATGAAGCTGGACAAGGATGAGCTGGACGCCGTCAGCCACCTCAATTTCCTGACCCTGAAACCCACCATGTACATCGCCAACGTGGCGGAAGATGGCTTCGAGAACAACCCCTACCTGGATCAGGTCCGTGAGATAGCCGCCGCCGAGAACGCCGTTGTCGTGGTCGTCTGCTGCGCCATCGAGGCGGACATCGCCGAGCTGGACGACGAAGACCGCGCCGAGTTCATGGCGGATCTGGGCATCGAGGAGCCGGGCCTGAACCGGGTGATCCGCTCCGGATACGAGCTGCTCAAGTTGCAGACCTACTTCACCGCCGGTGTGAAAGAAGTGCGCGCCTGGACCATTCCGGTAGGCGCCACCGCCCCGCAGGCCGCTGGCAAGATCCACACCGACTTCGAAAAAGGCTTTATTCGCGCCCAGACCATCGCCTTCGACGACTTTATCACCTACAAGGGTGAGCAAGGCGCCAAGGAAGCAGGCAAGATGCGCGCGGAAGGGAAAGACTACATCGTCAAGGATGGCGATATCATGAACTTCCTGTTCAACGTCTAACCCCATGAGAGGCCAGCATTTGCTGGCCTCTTTTTTATCTGGCCAGAGGCGCGATCTGGGTGCGAATGTCGTAAAAAAAACCAGATTGTTGGGCTTTTGCACGACAGCGGCCAATAACTCGCCAAACGCACCCAAATTCGTTTTTTCAAACAAAAAAAGGGTTGACGCCCCAGAGCCAGATACGCATAATTCCGGCCGCACAGTGACGAGGCAACGACTCACTGGAAGCACGGTTGGCTATGTAGCTCAGTTGGTTAGAGCATCGCACTCATAATGCGGGGGTCACAGGTTCGAATCCCGTCATAGCCACCATCTCTAGTTGGGGTATCGCCAAGCGGTAAGGCAGCGGGTTTTGATCTCGCCATCCCTAGGTTCGAATCCTAGTACCCCAGCCATTTTTTGAATGATGTTTGATGGTCTCTGTCAGGCATCGTCGTTGGGGTATCGCCAAGCGGTAAGGCAGCGGGTTTTGATCTCGCCATCCCTAGGTTCGAATCCTAGTACCCCAGCCATTTTTGAATGATGCTTGATAGTCTCTGTCAGGCATCGCTGTTGGGGTATCGCCAAGCGGTAAGGCAGCGGGTTTTGATCTCGCCATCCCTAGGTTCGAATCCTAGTACCCCAGCCATTTTTATGTTCTCTTCCACCTATGTGGTTGACAACAAACGGCTATGTAGCTCAGTTGGTTAGAGCACCGCACTCATAATGCGGGGGTCACAGGTTCGAATCCCGTCATAGCCACCATGTTTGAAAAACGTTCCTTCAATCATCCGATTGCAAAGAACACTGTTGGGGCATCGCCAAGCGGTAAGGCAGCGGGTTTTGATCTCGCCATACCTAGGTTCGAATCCTAGTGCCCCAGCCATTTTTGCTTGTATTCGACGCAAGTCGTGCACAAGACGGCTATGTAGCTCAGTTGGTTAGAGCATCGCACTCATAATGCGGGGGTCACAGGTTCGAATCCCGTCATAGCCACCATTATTCTTGCGGAAGTGGCGAAATTGGTAGACGCACCAGATTTAGGTTCTGGCGCCCTAGGCGTGAGAGTTCGAGTCTCTCCTTCCGCACCATCGAAAGCAGTACCAAACAGACCAGCTCAGGCTGGTTTTTTTGTATCCGGCGTTTGCCGCTCTTCTTCCCCTCTCCACTCCTGCAACGCCACTTCATGACGGCGCAATGCCCTGCTCCGGCGTGATGCCGCCCTTTTCATCTCGCAGAGCGCTGCGGGCAATAAAAAGGCGGCCCGCAGGCCGCCATATCGTTTGCTGTCGTCAGAACGGGAAGAACCAGGGGATGGCGATGACGCTCACCACCATCACCAGCAAGGTGAAGGGCACGCCAATGCGCACGAAGTCCATGAACTTGTAGTTGCCCGGGCCCAGCACCAGGGTGTTGACCGGCGACGAGACCGGCGTCATGAAGGCTGCCGAGGCGGCGATGGCGATGGTCATGGCAAAGGGATAAGGCGACACCCCCATCTGATGGGCAGTACCCAGCGCGATGGGCGCCATCAGCACCGCCGTCGCCGTGTTGGAGATGAAGAGCCCGATGACGGCACAGAGCGCGAAGAGGCTGGCCAGCATCACCCTGGGGCCCATCTCCCCCACTGCCGAGATGAGCGCACCGACGATGAGATCCACCCCGCCGGTCTGCTGCAATGCAAGGGCAAAGGGCAGCATGCCCACGATGAGGATCAGGGTCGGCCAGTGGATGGACTTGTAGGCACTCTCCAGATCGATGCAGCGGAACTTGCCCATCAGCAGGCAGGCGATGAGCGCTGCGATCACGTTGGGCACGGGATCCGTCACCATCAGTACTATCATGACCCCGAGGGCAATCAGGGCGTGAATGGCCTGGCTGCGGGCCGGCGCCATCTCGTCCACTTCCGCAGGCAGGCCCAGCAGCAGAAAATCGCGATGATGAGTCTGCAACTGACGAATGAGGCTCCAGTTCCCCACCACCAGCAGGGTATCCCCCATCAGCAGCGCCTCGTCCACCAGCTTGCCGGTCAGCGCCTCTCCATCCCGGCGGATCCCCACCACACTCAGACCGTAACGGGAACGGAAGGTCACCTCGCGGATGCTCTTGCCGAGCAGCCGGGAGCCAGGGATGAGGGAGACCTCCGCCATGCCCACCTCCCGCGCCTGGTCGGAGAAATACTCCCCGCGCAATATCATGGGCTCGAGCCGCGCCTCGCTGCAAAACTCCCGCACATCCACCTCGGGATCCGACATGTCGATGAGCAGCACATCCTTGGCCTGGAACTCGGTCACCCCGGTGACACTGACCATCACTCGCCTGAACTTGCGCCAGCGCTCCATCCCGATGACGTTGGCCCCGAAGCGGGCACGCAATTGCAGCTCGTCGAGGGTCTGGCCGATCAGGGGGGAATCGGGCCGGATCGCCAGTCGGCGTGCTCGCCCGGCCAGCCGGTAGTCACGGATGAGATCCCGCATGGTGCTGCGTCCCATCTGCTTGCTCTTGCCCTCTTCCCCTTCACGCACCAAGGAGGTGCGCATCAGCAGCATGTAGAGGATCCCCATCCCCAGAATCATGACTCCCATGGGGGTAAAGCCAAAGAAGCCGAACCCCTGGATGTCGTGGCGCATCAGTTCACTGTTGACCACCATGTTGGGAGGGGTTGCCACCAGCGTCATCATGCCGCTGATAAGGCCGGCAAAGCCGAGCGGCATCATCAGTCTGCCCGCCGGGATCCCCATCCGGTTCGCCACGCTCAGCACCACGGGGATGAAGATGGCCACCACCCCGGTCGAACTCATCACGGCACCCAGGGTCGCCACCGCCACCATCAGCAGCACCAGCATGCGGGTTTCGCTGCTGCCGGCCACCTTCACCAGGGCATCTCCCACCTGATAGGCGATGCCGGTACGCACCAGCCCCTCCCCCACCACGAACAGGGCGGCAATCAGAATGACGTTGGGATCGCTGAATCCTGCCAGCGCCTGCGGCAGAGTCAGGGTGCCGCTCAACACGAACAGGATGATGATCAACAAGGCGACCACGTCCATGCGTACCTTGTTGGTAATAAACAGGAGAATGGCACCCACCAGCATGCTGAGCACCCAGATCAACTCGGAATTCACACTTGCTCCTTTTGTTCAACGTCAACCACGGCCGGCCCCGGACGCCATCAGACCACAGAGCCCGTCCCCTTGATTTGTTACATATCAAGAAAGAGGAGACCGCATCATCTCACATTCAGGTTCAGTTGCGGCCATTTTACCGGTCCGTGAACGCAGTCGGTCGCCCTTCACATGTCGGGGTAAAAAGTGCTGCACGCTCCCCCCGCCCCTCCTAAAATGGGCCCGCCGCGGCCTGAGCCGCCCTCTCACCCCTTGCCCTTCGGAGACGACATGACCCAGCACACCCCGGCCTACCCGGCATTCACCTTCTTCAGCCGCTTTGTCGCCGACATCCAGGCTGGCCGAAAGACTATCACCATCCGCGACGAGAGCGAGGCAAACTGGCGGCCCGGCCAGCGCCTGGCCCTGTTCACCAACCCGGAACACCAGCCTTTTGGCACCATTGAAGTCATCTCGGTCAAGGCGGTCGCCTTCGAGGCGCTGAACGACGAGCACGCCCGTCAGGAGAACATGACCCTCCCCGAGCTTAAAGATGTGATCCGCGATATCTACCCCGCACTGCCGCCCCTCTATGTGATTGAATTCGTGCTGATTGAAGCCTGATTTTGTGAGCTGCCTCAGCTAACGCCGGTTGCGCTCACGGGCCAAAAGCGCACAATGACTGTTTTTATATACAGTCATTGGTGTTTTATGGAAAAACAACTCGAACCGGCCATCGCAGCCATGGTGACAGACTTCATCGCCGCAGGTCGTCCCAAGGCGAGCCAGCTGAGCTGGCAGGCGCGCCGTGACGGCTACCTAGCCTCTGCCCTGTTGGGCGGTGAGCGGGAAGAGGTGGGCGCCATCGAAGAGTGGCAGGCCGATCACCACGCCATCCGCTGCTATCGGCCCGCAGACAAACCGGACCCCGCGTATCCGGTGCTGATCTATTTTCACGGCGGCTGTTTTGTCAGCGGGGATTTCGAGACCCACGATCGCCAGATGCGGATGCTGTGCAACCGGGCCAACGCCCTGGTGTTCGCCGTCCACACCCGCCTCGCCCCCGAGCATCCCTATCCCGCCGCCCACGATGACGCCCTGGCCGCCACCCGGGCCATCATGGCGGATATCGCAACCTGGCTGGGAGACCCCGAGCGCATTCTGCTCGCCGGGGACAGTGCCGGGGGTCACCTCGCCCTGGTCACCACCTTGCGCCTCAAGGAGGCTGGGGAGGCCCTGCCCGCCGCCCTGCTCCTCCTCTACCCCATGCTGGACGCCCTGGGCGAGAGCCCGAGCTATGACGAGTTTGGCGACGACTGCCTCATCACCCGGGACATGCTGCTAAGCGGGTTCGAGGCCTACCTGGGCGCCCTGCCCGCCCGCCATCCCGAGGCAAGCCCCCTCTATCATCCTGCCCTCGATGGCCTGCCCCCGACCCACATAGTGACCGCCCAATACGATCCGCTGCGGGACGAAGGAGAGGCCCTCTATGGCAAGCTGCTGCAAGCCGGGGTCAGCGCCACCTGCCAGCGCCAGCTCGGCGTCATCCACGGGTATTTCCAGCTGGCGGCCGTCAGCCCTGCCGCCCGCCAGCTCATCGACCAGGTCGCCACCCTGCTCAGGGGGATCTGAGTTGGCCCAAGCCCGGCGCCGTGCTAAAAGTGTCTCTTTTGAATCAGGGAGGTGCCGAACGTGTTTGAGATAGCGAGCCTGAGAGAGGCCATGATGCACGGGGTCGAGCTGTTCCAGCTGCTGCTGGAGCTCATCTCCATCGCCTGCTTGGTGATGGGGCTCGGCAAGATCCTCTGGCTGGCGGTGCGGGTGCGGGATCACGAGCCCGGCTTCCCCCGCATCCGGCTCTGTTTCGGCAGCTGGCTCATCCTGGCGCTGGAGTTCCAGCTCGCCGCCGACATCCTGGCCACCACGGTGGCGCCGAGCAAGGAGGAGCTGGTCCGCCTCGCCATCATCGCGGTGATCCGCACCTTCCTGAACTACTTCCTCGGCAAGGAGCTGGGCGCCCAGGCCGAGCGCCAGCAGGGGCAAGGGGCACAGGCGCGCTAGGATGCTCGGCGCCGACAAGCGGCGCCCTGTACCGCGATAGCCGTAGCCAAGTGAACGCGAACGCCCGGTCAAATGGGCCCTGATCAGCGCAGCTGCCTATCGTGACCCGGGATGCGGCATCTGCGGCCCGGATCTGGTAGGGTGGGCCTTTGCCAAAGAGGACGCCCCATGCCCGAACATGCCCCGCTTGAACACTTTCAGCCTGAACACGCCCCGTTTGAACGCGCCCAATGTGCAGACTACGACGCCCTGATCTTCGACATGGATGGCACCCTGGTGGACTCCATGCCCCTGCACCTGGATGCCTGGGAGGCGACCAGCGCCGAGTTCGGTCTGCCGTTCGATCGCGTGCAGCTCAACGAGTACGGCGGCATCCCTACCCGCAAGATAGTGGCCATGCTGGCAGAGCAACACGGGATGGAGATCGACGTGGAGGCCTTCGCCCGGCGCAAGGTCGCCCTCTACCTGGCACGGATCGACGACGTCCGGGTGTTTCCCGCCATGTGGGATCTGGTCAGGCAGTACCACGGCAAGGTGCCCATGGGCATAGGCACGGGTTCATCCCGGGAGCATGCGGCGCACATCTTGCGCCAGACCGGGCTCGACGCCTTCATCCCCGTGCTGGTGAGCGCCGACGACGTCGACAACCACAAGCCCCATCCCGATACCTTCCTCAGGGTGGCAGAGCTGCTCGGCGCCAACCCGGCCAACTGCCTGGTGTTCGAAGACACCCGGATCGGCATTCAGGCAGGCAAGGCCGCGGGCATGACTACCTTGCTGGCCACCGAAGGGGCGCTGCAACGGGTGTGATCGGCGCGGGCCCGACCTGACCGGCGGGCCCGCTCCAGCTTACTCGGCCTTAGTCTCCCCTTCCTTTCCACCTGCCGGGGCCGGGCCGTCCGGCCGCTCAAATCCCAGATCTGACATGCAGTTGTCAAATTCCGACTCCCCCGGTTTGCCATGCTCCTTGCAACTCTCGAACGCCGCCGTCATCTCGGCCGACATCTCGCGCGGGGGCTTGGGCGGGGTACGGCTGCCCTCATCGCCCGCGGCGGCGGTCAGGGTGGTGAGGGATAGCAGCAAGGGCAGAACAATCTTCATGACATGACTCCAAGACGGGTGGCATACGCCGGCACGGTGCGGCGATGGCCCACGGCAGCGGGCGGCATCATGCTAGCGAATCGTCGCGGGCGGATGGGTCAAGGGGAGGTAAAGAGCGTGTCAGGCCGGCGTAAATCCATAAAAAAACGCCCCTGGCGGGGCGTTTTGTTCACGGCAGCCATCACATGGCAAAGAGCTTGTCGGCAGAGACTTTGACAATCCTAATTCGAGAGAACTGATGCTGCTTCGCTCATGATGTAGGCAATCTGTTCTTCACATTTTTTGTTGCTGAAGATCTTATAGGTGGACAGATGAGGCAGCCTGACTAGCATGGACCTTTTACCTTCTCGTTCATACCAACGGATCTGATACGTCACTCGCCCCCAACCGATCTGAGCTCGATGCTCTCTACCAATCTGGTGATATCCTTGCTCCACCAACAGATGATGTAGTTCATCAAATACTAACTTTGAAATAGTGATATAAAGATTACTGTGAACCTGCCGAAGTCGCATAGCCCAAAATAAACGCATATGCTCAATAGCTAATGGCTTGTTCTTCAGCGCCTGCCAATTAGGTGACCGAACCGGGATATAGTTGGCCATCAAACATCCATCCATTAGCTCTTGATAAGTGGCACCGACCATTTTTCCTAGTGGAGAAAAAAGACTACGCATCTGCTGCTGGAGCGGAGCCTCTCCGGCGGGTGCACCCCATGACTCATCGTAATAAGCACATTTTCCTTCACTAGAAATAGAACCTTCCGTCCAACCACTGCCACCTGGGTTCAAACCAAAAAAAGCGATAGGATAACGTGGTACTAACATGTTTTCACATGGACCGAAGAGGAGTCCCCACCCCAGATTGTTGTCACTTAGCTCATACAGATTTCCGATATAAGCAGCCATAGCTTTTTTGTCATTCAACGCTATCATTTATTTCTCCCATGCCCATCTGGCAGCGAAACAATACTTATATTTAACCCAAGAAAAGTCAAGATAAAACCTACTCAAAGAATTGGCTTTAAAATTGGCGCGAACCCAAATGACTACTCAACCTTAAATTATTTAAGAGTCTTTTATACCTATCCAGACAAAATGAAAAATCAACATGGCGAAAAAGATACATATGATTACAATATTCTCAACCTGCAAGTGGGATTTTTGAAAAAATTAAACTTCTATGTTATGGTTACGTAGCCGTCCACTAGTAATTTATTCCATGTTATTTTATAAAGCAATTTATTGCAGCTATTCCTAACTCCATTTTGTGGCGTGTAGATGAATTGGCTGAGTAAACCGTGATTTTGGTGGGTGTAATATTTTTAGTAATGACCTCCTTCTCTATCCAAGGATAACATCATAACCGCCCCCCCTGTTATCATCTCCCAGATAATGATCGAGACTAATCTCCGAGACCACTTCTTTTTTAAGCCGTTCGATTATTTCATCAGTCCAAAAAACCCTAATTCAACCTTCCAGTGTTTTCCTTTCATCATCCAGGCACAGTTTCATATCAGCTATCTCGACCCCATCCACTCTAACTAAATAACTGATCCCAATAGTGCTACACCTTCGCTGTGCCATAGCCATTCCCCGGGAAAGGAGACACGGTATCCATGAAGTGTTTCACTCGGGCCAGCAGGTTTGCCATCCCTCTGCATTGATGATTGCGCGTGATGGTTTCATGTAACTTGTGCCATAGCCGTTCTATGTGATTAACCCAAGGGCTGTAAACTGGCTGGAACACCAGGCAGAACTTGGGATTCTTCTTCAACCATCGCTCGGTCTGTTTGCTTTTGTGAATGATGTAGTTATCGAGGATCAACGTGATGGTTTTGGCTCGTCGGTAGTGGTGGCGCAGCTTTTCCAGCATGGCAATAAACAGCGATGAGTTTTTCTTGATCCCGCTGACGTAAAGTACCCTTCCGTTGCCTGCGTGGAGAACGCCTGCCAGATAATGCTTGGCATTCTGCCCCGGTGTGACAACCCGCTTTTGCTGCGCTCTGAACATCCAGTCGGCTCCTAATTTGGGATTGAGGTCTATATCGACTTCATCCTCATAAAACACCGGATTATCGGCATCACAGCGGGCCAGCGCGGCGTCGATATTCGCCATTTTTTCCTGATAGGCTGGGTCTTTTATCCGCAAGGTCGGCACGGGCCTGCGCCAGACAATGCCCATACGAGGTAACCATCGGCGGAGCGTGGAGGCTGCCACATTGAGCCCTGTTAACCGATTGATTTTTATAGCCAATAGTTCAGTACACCAACGGCTGCGCTGATAACCAAAATCTTGCGGAGAAAACTGCATGAGCAGCACCAGTAGGGTGACAATCTTGGCGATAGGTAAGACTGGGGCACGGCCAGCCGGTAAGGCTTCTAGCGCATCTATGCCTTCATCTCGATACCACCGAAGCCAACGACCGATGGTCGAGCGCGCAGCGCCGGTAAGGTGATGAACATCGGTGATCGTGCGTCCTTCATGTAACAGCAAGATGGCCATCAAGCGACGAGCATGTCCTTTATCACGGGTGGCATGGATGATTTTGTGAATGCGGCGCCGTTGTGGTCGTGGCAGAGGTGGTAGGATAGGCATCAACTCAGTCCTTTGGGTGTGGCTTGTTTTGTTTAGCGACTAATCAGATCGCACAAACTGGACTGAGTTCCCTTCCTCCGGTGATCTACTATTCGGAACAGCTATTTA